>CAZTDK010000338.1:0-6986 GCA_964611965.1 uncultured Binatia bacterium (SeqCode)
GTGGGCTTTGTCCTTTTGATCTTCGTTCATGAGATGGGCCACGCCTGGGTCATGCGCCAGCAGGGCATCCCGGCGGGAGCGCCAGTCTTCATTCCGTTCGTCGGTGCGGTGATTGCCATGCGCGGACGACCGCGCAACGCATACGTCGAGGCACTGGTCGGAATCGGCGGGCCGCTCCTCGGCACCCTGGGCGCCGCCGTCTGTTTTGCGGTGGCGGTCGGAACCGGAGACCCGTTTTGGTATGCCCTGGCCTCGACCGGATTCTTCATCAACCTCTTCAATCTCATTCCCATTCACCCATTGGATGGTGGGCGCATCATCGGCGCCATCAGCCGCTGGTTCTGGGTCGTCGGTTACGCGATTGGCATCAGCGCCTTTCTGGCCACCCACTCTCCCCTGCTGCTGCTCATCCTGATGTTCGGCCTGTTCAACCTGCCGGCGCTGCTGCGGAACCCCGCCGACGACTACTACGCCATCTCCGCGACCCGGCGCTTGACGATGGGTGCGGCGTACTTCGGGCTCCTGGCCTTCCTGGCGCTGGCGAGCTGGGAGGCGGAGCGTCCGCTCGCGCACCTCGCCATGGCGCAGCCGCTTGAAATGGCGGCGGCGGCGATCCTGCTGTCGCTCAGCGTATCGAGCGCCTCGCCATGGCCGTCACGCCTGCGTCCACGCGAGGCTCTGCTCCCAGAGTTGCCCCGCTAACGCGGGCGTGGCGACACGGCTCGGACGACCCTCTCTACACTCGTGATAGTAGCCGCCGCTGCGCTCCGCGAGCTCAGGCGCGGTGGCGCAAAGCACCAGCGGGCGGGCGCCCTCTTCCGTGGTCTTCATCCGCGCCACACGCATGTAGATTTCCCGGAACGGCGACGGGATGCGGCGCCAGATGTCGGAGGCAATTACTCCCGGGTGCACGGCGTAGGTGGTGACGCCCGTGCCGTCGAGACGGCGCGCCAGCTCCTGGGTGAACAGGACATTGCACAGCTTGCTGACCGCGTACTCCGACAGACCGGCGAAGGAAGGGGTACGCTGCCGCAGCGCCGCAAAGTCGATGCCCTTGGCCTGCGGGTGCGCGGCGCTGGACACGCTGACGATGCGTGCCGGCGCGCTGGCGCGGATCCGGTCGAGGAGCAGCTGGGTCAAGAGAAAGTGCCCCAGGTGGTTCACGCCGAACGCCAACTCGAAGCCATCTTTCGTGATCCCGCGCTGTCCGGCCACGCCAGCGTTGTTGATGAGCACGTGCAGCGACGCGCCGCCGGCGAGGAAGCGCTGCGCGCCGGCGCGTACCGAGGCGAGATCGGCGAGATCCAGGGCGAGGAATTCCACGGCATCGTTGCCGGTATCACGCTTGATGCCGTCGATCGCCGGCTGCGTCTTGGCTTCCGAGCGGCACGCCAACACCAGACGCGCCCCGCGGCGCGCCAGCTCGCGCGCGGCGGCAAGGCCAATGCCGGTGTTGGCGCCGGTGATGAGGATGGTGCGGTCGTGGAGGTCGCCCTTCATCGAGTCTCCCTTCTTGTGCACGCGGTCTCGAAGACGTTGCGCACGCACTGGATCGGCGTGGTATAGCACAGCTGCGAAAACGGAGGTGCATCGGGCATGGGTTCAGACAACAACCGCTCCATCTGGGCATCCTCGCGGCGCCCCCGGCGCATCCACCAGGTGCTGGCAGTGATCGCACTCGCGACCGGGCTGGCGGCGTGTGGCGACAGCACGGTCACCTCGACACCGGCGCTCACCCTGACGCCAACCTTCACCTTAACGGCCCTCACCTCGACCGCAAGCATCACCTCGACCCCGACCGTGACAGTTACCCCAACCCCTGCCGATCGGCCCATCGCCCCATTGTCGAGCGCCGGGCGCTGGTTCACCGACGCCGCCGGCCGCGTCGTTATGTTCCACGGTATGAACATGGTGCAGAAGACTGATCCCTACTATCCCGCCGCGTACGGCTTTGGGGACGACGACGTCGCCTTTCTCGTCGAGCAAGGCTTCAACGCGCTGCGCCTCGGTGTGGACTTCCGCGGCCTCATGCCGACGCCGGGCATCGTCGAAGAAACCTACATCGATCACCTCGCCGAGACCGTCGATGCCGCGAGTCGCCATCAAATGTTCGTGCTCCTCGATTTTCACCAAGACGGTTTCTCACCCATGTTCAACGGAAACGGACTTCCGGATTGGATGGCAATCACCGACGGCCTGCCCAACCCCCCGAATGCCGTCTTTCCGCTCTACTACATCCAGAATCCCGCCATGCAGCGGGCCTTCGAACATTTCTGGGCCAACAGCCCGGGGCCCAATGGTGTCGGGCTACAGGACTACTACCTCCAAGGCGTCGAACGAGTCGTGGCCCGTTTCGCCGACAATCCACTGGTGCTCGGTGTGGAGCTGATGAACGAACCATTTCCGGGTGCCCAGTGGCAGGCCTGCGCTCTGAACGCCGCCGGGTGTCCGGATCTCGAACAGCAGCGCCTTGAGCCCTTCTATCAGAAGGGCGCCGCAGCAGCGCGCGCGCTGGCCCCGCGCCAGCTCGTCTTCGTCGAGCCGTTCGTGCTGTTCAACTTCGGTCAGGCGGCAACCTCGCTGCCCGGGACAAACCCCGGTGTGGCCCTCGCGGTGCATTCATATGCGACCAGCCAGACCGGCGAGGTGGGCGTCGTGACCCACGCAGTCGATGCGGCGCAGCGCGACCAGGCGCCGCTGCTGCTGACGGAGTTCGGCGCCGTGACCGATGCCGTTGTGCTCAACCGCCTGACGGCCGAGATGGAAGCCGGGCTCGTTCCGTGGATGTTCTGGGCGTACGAGGGGGAGATCATCAATGATCGGAGTCAGCCGGCCGGCCCTGACAACCTCCGCAGCCCCGAAGCGTTCGACGCGCTCGTGCGTCCGTACCCTGTGGCGCTCACCGGAACGCCAACCGCGATCGCGTTCGATCCGGACACCAATGCCTTCGATCTCACTTACGACACCACCGGCCCCGGTGGCGTGCACTACGCAAGCGATCTCGTCAGCGTCGTGTTCATCCCGCAGCGGCACTACTCCACCGGCTACGGGGTTACCGTTCAGGGTGCCATCGTGATCTCCGCGCCATGTGCGTCACCGCTGCTGTTGCGCAACCAGCCTGACGCGGCGTCGGTGTCGGTACACGTGGTGCCGGCGTCTGGCGCTTGCGAAGGGCTTGGCGGTGTGCAGTGAAGTGCCGCTTGCGTAGCAGCCTGTCGGACCTGGCAGTGTCTAGCGACCAACGGGAGCGGTCCATAGAAAAGACGCCGACCGCAGGTCCTGGTCCAACCTACTCGAGCCGCTTCTCGAACCAGGCAACGTCCCAGTAGCGTCCGAGCTTGCGGCCGTTTTCGTTGAAGCGTGCGACCTCGACGAAATCGAAACGTGCGTGCAGGGCGACGGACGCGGCGTTGGGAAGGGTGACCCCGCCGAGGACGCGGTGCACGTCCTCGCCCGCGAGCGCCTCGAACAGTGCCGCGTAGAGTCGCGAGCCGATACCACGTCCGGTCGCCTCCGGGGCACAGTAGATCGAGGTCTCCACCGTGGTTTCGTATGCCTGCTTGGCACGGAACGGGCCGGTGCAGGCGTAGCCGACGACCGCGCCGGCATCCTCCGCGACCAGCAACCGATACCGCCCGTTTGCAGCGTGTTCGTGAAACCACTCCATGCGCCGCTCGACGGAATACGGCTCGATGTCGAAGGTAATCGGCGTGTGGATCACGTAGTGGTTGTATATCGCGGTCAACGACGGCAGGTCGTCGATGACGGCAGGGCGAATCCGAATCTCGGTCATACAGGAACCTCTTCAACAGACGACAGACGACGGACTGCAGACATCAGACTGCAGACAACAGACCGCGGACACGAAACTGGAGCCGCCTATTTGAAGCCGGCGGAACCGGCTGTACGCTTTGCCCCGTAATTCGGCAGTGCATAGAGCGTTGGCAGCGCCGCAACCGACACCACCGCCGGCTACTCACTGACCTACGAGCCACATCGCTGGCACCGCCGTTGCTTTTCAATGCACATACGGGAGGGTCGACTCGATGATCAATCTGAAGCGCCGCGCACACCGCATCGGGGGAGTCGTGCTGGTAAGCGTGACGGTCTTGGCTGGCAGTGCGTTTGGGGTCCAAACACCACAGAAAGTTCCACCGACACACGCGCGACAGTGCGTAGCCACCGGGGAGATTGCGCCGGGTGATGCGCGGACGATTACGGTCACATGGAAGCATGCCTTTGCCACCAGCGCCTACGACGTGATCGGCTCAGTCTCGGAGCCGGGAGATAGCCTGCAAGCGATCGAGCTGGCGCATGTGGTGATCCCCAGCACGCCAACGACGGCCGCCGCCGTGGTCTTCAATCGCAATCCGAGCGCCGCTCAGTCCGGCGTGCTCTGCCTCGATGCCAGCGCAGAGTAGCATCCCGCGACCCGAGAGCGTCTTCCCTGCGGCCTCATCCACCCCGCTTTTTTTCGTACGGCGCCAGGATGCGGCGTGCCACCACCATTTTGTGCACTTCGTCCGGACCGTCGTAGATGCGCGCGAAGCGGGCTTGGCGGTAGAACATCGAGAGCGGATGGTCTTCGGTGACGCCGGCGGCGCCGAAGACCTGAATCGCCTTGTCGACGACGCTGTGCAGCACCTTGGCGCCGAAGAACTTGATCAGTGAGATCTCCTCGCGCGCGCCACTGGCGCCTGCCGTGTCGACCTTCCACGCGGCGTGCAACGTCATGAAGCGCGCCGCTTGAATGTCGGCACGCGCTTCGGCGATCCAATCCTGGATGTTTGATTTGCGCGCCAGCGTGCTGCCGAACATCTCGCGCTGTGTGGCGTACTCGCACATCAACTCGAAGGAGCGCTGCGCCACGCCGAGCCAGCGCATGCAGTGATGGATGCGGCCCGGTCCGAGGCGCTCCTGCGCAATCGCGAAGCCCATCCCGTCACCGCCGAGCCGGTTGGTTACCGGCACACGGCAGTCCTCGTACCAGATCTCGGCGTGGTGGTTATCATAGTCGCCCATCACCGGTACGCCGCGCGCAATGCGAAAGCCCGGGGTGTCGGTGGGGACGATAATCTGGCTGAAGCGGAGGTACGGGTTTTCCTGCTCCGGGTTGGTCATCGCCATGACGATGGCGAACGAGGCGCCGTGCGCGCCGCTGGTGAACCACTTGTGGCCGTTGATAACGTAGTCGTCGCCGTCGCGCGTGGCGGTGGTACGCAGCAGACGCGGATCGGAGCCGGCGACCTCCGGCTCGGTCATCGAAAAGCAGCTGCGAATATCGCCGTTGACCAGGGGCGTGAGCCAGCGGGCCTTCTGCTCGTCGGAGCCGAAGCGCCACAGGATCTCGGCGTTGCCGGAATCCGGCGCTTGCGAGCCGCACGCCACCGGCGCAATCGGACTGCGTCCGAGGATCTCGTTGACGAAGACGTAGTACATGAACGGCAGGCCCGCACCGCCCGCTTCCTTGGGCAAATGGAACGCCCAGTAGCCGGCTTCCTTCGCCTTGGCTTGCAACGCCTTGACCGCCGGCGGATACGCCGGCCCGCCGACTTCCATCACCCAGCGCTCATGGGTGCGCTCCATCGGATACACGTAGCGCTCCATGAACGCGTGGATGTTGCGGCACAGCTCCTGAATCTCTTCGGGTATCGTGAAGTCCATTACGTCCTCCAGTTGGCGAAACGTGCAGCGCGGCGACGCACCATCATTCCGGCCCGGTTGTCTTCGCCAGCGTTCTATCGCCCGAACGATCGCCGAGCAAATGCGCGTCGTGCCTCGTCAGAAACAATCGAACTGCAAGCGCGTTTGCGCGAAGTGCAGATTCCCATCGTTGGCACGATCGCGGATCGCCGCAAAGCCGTACTCCATGTCGAGCGACAGGTAGTGATTGATGAACCAGGTAAGATCGGCCGTGAAGTTGGTTTCCCGGCCGCCGCTGACCGCGCCCTCGCTCAGGTCGAGATGGGAAACGCGCACCGCCGCCCGCAGCGCACCATACGTGCGCGCCGACCACGAAAACGGCCGCGGCGGCTCGAAGCGAGCCAGGCGACCGGAGGCCCGGTCGTACGGTTGCGCATCGTCCGACAGGAAACGACTCAACGACGCATAGCTGCCCCACAGCGTGGTCGTGCCCTGGTCACGCACGGCGGCGAGCAGGGCCTCGCTCATGAACAGCCAGGGACCGCGAAAGTGCGCCATCTCGAGACCGGACACAAACGAGTTGCCTGCCGAGCGCAGGGTCCCCGTGTTGACGAACTTCGGCGCCAGATAACTCTCCGGCCGCGAGCTGAAGCTCACGTCTTCAGCGGCAAACAACACGCCGCTGCTCAAACCGAGGTGCGTCAATTGGCGCGCGCTGGGCGTGTCCTGCGGCAGCCAGGTGAGGCGCCCGATCGCCCGCTCACCGTCTTTCGACTGATCGCCCACGGTCGGCTTTTGGAGCGTTCGGAATACTCCGACCGCCCACGTCAAGCGCTGATCGCATTCGGGTCCGCCGACCTGGGCGCCGGCCGAGCGGCCAGGGGCGAACGCCTGGACGGGGAGACCATTCTCCATGAAGACCGTGTCGCGCGCCGCCGTCACCGACTCGAGCGACATGGGTGGAGTGAAATTGCCGATCTTGAAGGCGTTCACGATCGGGAGCTGGCTCCTCCAGAGGTAGACATCGCCCATCTGAAGATCCGCATTCACCAGCTCCAGGTCCACCGCGTAGCTCGCATGTCCCAGCAGAAAGAAGTCGCCGCGCGTGCCGAAACGAAAGCGGCGCAGCTCGGTGCCACTGGTTGCCCCCGCGAGCCCACCGGTTTCGCCGTAACCGGCAACGTCCACCTGCATGATGGCGCCGATCGTACCGACAAAGGCAAGGCGCTTTTCGATCGGTGTACCCGCCAACGGCCTCCGTTCAGGGCCGATCCAATAGCGGTCGAAAGGTAACTCGACATCGTAGTGCAGGCCCTGATCCCAGGACCAGTGCCAGATGATGC
>CAZTDK010000339.1:0-6985 GCA_964611965.1 uncultured Binatia bacterium (SeqCode)
GCACCTCGAGCTTCGCCACGTCCGCCGGCACGCAGCTCAAGCGCGGATCGCTGTTATTGATGCACACCCGCGTCTGGAACGTGCAGCTGTTGTTGTTGGGCACCCCATCGACATCGCAGGCCGGATCGCCTTCGTAACAGATCATCGTCGCCTTCGGGATCTGCGCGGCGTTGCGCGTCGGCACCGGGTTGGGCGCCCACTCCGCGAAACAATCGGTGCCGACGGGCCCACCGCCCGGCACGCACGGGTTGCTCACGCCCGAGCTCATGCACAAGGCGATGGTCGCTGTCGGCGTGTTGGTGGGCGTGTTGGTTACCGTCGGGGTTCGCGTCGGCGTCGACGTGGGCGTGGAGGTCGACGTATTCGTCGGCGTCGGCGTCGGCGTCGCGGTCAGCGTCGGTGTCGGAGTTGGGGTCAGCAGCGCCGGGAACACGACAATCTGCGACGCGTAGTCCTTGTTCGCATCAACCGTCCCGGTGGCCTGCAGGGTCTCGGGGCCGGTGAGGCTGGTGCGATACTCGCTGTTGATGGTGCGGTTGTAGCTTTGACCGGCAGTGCCGTCGCGGGTCAAGGCGGTAAAGGCGGCGCAGAACTCCCCGCCGGGGCAATTCGCATCCACCGTGCACGCTGTAGTCGTGGTCATGCTGCAGCGGCTGCCGGCGTTGAACGCGGTACTGCTCACATCCTGGCGCATGGCGAACGAGCCGAGCTCCAGTACTTCACCGGCGGGAGTGGTCACACTCCCCGAGGGAACGATGTTCCCGACCGTGGTGCCGCTAGCGGAGCCCACCACCGCGCCGGTCACATCGACCCCGGCAAAGGCGGAGGCCACCAGCGCGCGTGCAAAGCCGGAGGGCCCGGTCACGGTAATGGTGTTGGCCGCGGTGAGCGCGCCGCTCAGCGCGCGCGCACAGACGACGTCGCGCAGCGTGCTAGTGCTGCCGTCGGTCTTGTTGAAGCAGGTATAAGCGCCCGCGGGCAGGCCGTCGTCGGCGGCGGTGACCGTGCCGGCGTTGGAGGTCCACGCAATCGAGAGCACCATGAGGTTGCCGCTGGCGACGGTCGCCCCCGGGTGACACGTCAGGGTGGTGCCGGTGGCCGTGGCCGTCGTGTTACAGACGGGACCGACGAACGAGATCGCCGCGCCAGCCGCGCGCGCCATACACAGCGCCACCACCAGTGCCAGAGCACCGCGCAGAGTCCGTAACCACAGAACCGGTATGCACGCGCCGGTGCGCCTCGTTACACGACTCGCTGCTGCTGAACTGGAACGGCCCATGCTTCACCCTCCGCTCGAATCGAGGTGCCCTAGACCCAGTCCTGGCAAGTGTCCGCCTAAGCCGGTGGGGTTGTCAATGGTCATACTTCGGATCTCGGATACCGGTTGGAGACAATCAATCTTCGCACGCTTAGCCGCGCGTGTTGGCAGCACGCCCATCCGCGAGACTAGGACCTGCGGTCGGCGCCTGTTCTATGGTCCGCTCCCGCTGGTCGCTAGGCACCGCCAAGTCCGACAGGCTGCGAGGGAAGTTGGACAGGGGAATTTTCCGGCGCTCAAGCCCGCCCCTGGGCACAATGCTCAGATGATTAGCGTGAGGTCTGCCCGTTGGTCACGACGTTGTCGAGAGTCTGATAGCCGTCGAGCTGGGCGAACGCGCTCACCAGACTGGCGCCGGACGATGACTGTTGGTTGAGCAGTGCGTCGCAACTGAACGGTGTACCCTGTTTCGAAGTCGTACAGTTGATCACGCCACCCGTAAACCCGCCATTACACTGCCCGTCCAGGATGAAGAATCCGGCCGTACTGTTCGCGTCGCTGATCGCGCCACTCGCGATCCCAGTTGTCGTCGGAATAGCCAATGCCGTCCCTTGCGATGACGCCGGATCGTCCGCCGTACACGGCAGGCCATCGAAGCCCTTGTTGGCATCAGCTGGCACGCACACGCCGTCCGCGCCACATTCGTTCGGCACCCCCGAACAGCCTTGGGCAAACTTCGCTCCGACCGCACATAACCCACCGTTGCCGCAGTCCCCGTGGGCTATGCACGGATGGCCGACGGCGCCGGCGCTGCACATCCCGGCACAGTATGCCGACACACAGGTGTTCGGTGTGCACTCGGCGTCGACTTCGCACACTTGGGGCGCGGCCGTTGTCTTGACTGGAAATCCGGAACAGATGGCAGCACGCCGGCACGGCCGTGCGTTGCATGAAGGGGTCTTGCACGTGTCCGAAGACGTGATCACGCCGATCGCCGTTTGCGTGACCAGAACCGCCGACCCGGTGGGGCCGTTGCCGGTACCACTGGCCCCATTGCCGTATGCAGCCAGGTGCGTCGGGCTATTGCAGATGCCCGCGTGCCGGCTGGCCAGATTGCACGCGTTGCCACAGAACACACCCAAGATCCCGCCGCAGTCCCCATCGTTGGCACAAGGGTTCCCGGCATTCGGTCCACTGGTGCACACCACGTTCGATTCGAGACAGGCGTTGGCACCGCTGCCAGCCGGTGGCAGCGGATCCTGCAAACTGCAGTCGCCAGTCGTATCGTCGGGGCTGTTGCATACGCCACCGGTGCCGCAATCGCCATCCGTCTTGCACGGCTTGTCGATGTTCGTGCCGCTGAAACATATACCGCCACCGCCACCCGCGCCTTGGCAGAGTGGCGGGCACACCACCCCGGATCCGCAGGCGCTGTCCGTATCGCAAGGCTGGTTGGCGTTCGGACCACTGGGGCACACCGCGCCGCAATTCGAGTGGACTGCGCAGGGCAGTCCCGGCCGCTTAACCCCGGCGCACGTACCCGGACCGTTGTTCGGGCTGCCCGGCGTCGTGTTGTGGTCCTGGGTGAAGCGAACGTTGACGTTCGGCAAGCCGGCGGCACCGCAACCGACAAACCCACTACCGGAGTTGCCCGGCCCAAACAGCTCCGGATTGGCGACGCCGCGCGGGCACGCACACGCCAATTGCGGTACGGTGACCGGCGCGAAGTGCACCTCGGCAGCGGGCAGCGCAACCGGCACCATACCGTTGGCATCCTTGCCGCCGACCTGGAGCGTCTGGGAACCGATCAGCGGCCCGATGTTCAGCGTGCCGACAATATCCACGCTTGTCAGCACGGCGCCGCTCTTGTGCTGGCAGGCGCCGCCAGTGCCGCACGGATTGATGCACTTACCCGTTCCGCAGTCGGCATCCTTCGTACAGAAGATCCCCGCCTTCGTGCCGGGGCCGCAGATCAGCGTTGGAGGCAGCGGGTTTTTCGTGCTGGGCAAAGACGGGCAGGCAGCACCAGGCGTGGTTCCGCCGAGGCAGAAGCCGACACCGAGGCACACGCTGCCATCGCCGGTCGCGACGTTGTTCTTGAGCCCGCACTCGTCCGTGCAGACGCCCCGGTTACTCGATGGGCCGCAGTCGTTGAGATTCAAGCAGGACCTGCCGGGGAAGGCGCCACCAACGCAGGTCTTCACGAACGTACAGTCCTTGCCGTTATTCATACCGCCCTGACATTCGGCGCCGGTGAACTGAAATGTGACCGTCTTTTCAGTAGTACAGTTTTCCGCACAGCCATCACCGCCGAAGGCGCGGCACTCGCCGCCCGGGCACATGCTGTTGTCGGTGCACGCGTTGCCGGAATTGCCCCCGCCCGAGCAGGTGCCGCCGTCGTCGCATTGTTCGCCCTGATCGACCACGTGGTTGCAGCACGTGCTCGCCGGGACCGAGATCCCGCCACAGGGCGGCGCGGCCAACGTTGGCGTGATGGTTGGCGAGGCCGTGAATGTCAGCGTCGCGGACGCCGTTGCGGTCAGGGTGAGCGTCGCCGTCGGCGTCGCGGTATTCGTCGCTGTTGGCGCAGACGTTGCCGTGTTGAGCGGGGTGTTCGTCGGCGTGTCGCTCGCCAGCGGCGTCACCGTCGGCGTGTCGGTGCCCGGCGGCGTTGGCGTGATCGTCGGAGTATCGGTCGGCGGCGGGGTGTCGCTCGGTGTCGGCGTAAGCGAAGGGGTGAAGGTTTCGGACGGCGTGAATGTCTGCGACGGCGTCAACGTTTCGGTCGGGGTGAATGTCGGCGTAAACGTCTCGGTTTCCGTGGGTGTCTGGCTCGGCGTAAAGGTCTGCGTTGCGGTGACCGTTTCGGTGGGTGTCGCCGTCGGGGCCGGTGTGGCGGTGTCCGTGGGAGTATTGGTCGGCGTGTTCACCGGCGTCACCGTAGGTGTGTCCGTCGGTGTCATCGTCAGCGTCAGGGTCGGCGTCTCGGTCGGCGTATTGGTCTGCGTCGGCGTCGAGGTGTTGGTCGGCGTCGCGGTCGGGACAGGTGTCGGCGTATCGGTAGGCATCCGCGTCGGCGTATTGGTAACCGCCGGGGTCAGCGTCGCGGTTGGGATTGGCGTATTCGTCACCGTCTTCGATGGCGTGGGCGTCAGGGTATTTGCAACTGTGGGCGAGAGCGTCGCGGTCGAGCTCGGCGCAGCCGTAGAGGTAAACGTCACGGTAGGCACCAGCGCACTCGTTGAGGTTGGCACCGGCGACACGGTTGGCGAGTTGGTAGGAGTTGGGACAATTCCCGCCGCCGCGTTGATCATGGCGGCGATGCCGGGATCTGCCGCGGCAATTGCATAGGCCTGGGCATTCAGCTGCCCCGCGGTGTTGCCGCTGACGGTGCCCGGGAGGCGACGCACGGCGGCCTCGATGTCGCGAATCTCCGTCGAAGAGAAATCCGCCAGCTGCGTCCCTCTCGGGAGAATGAGCCCGACGACGCTCTCGCTGACGAAGTTGATGTCAACCGGCTGCTGGCTGGTCACGAAGGCACGCGTGACATTGCCGCCGCTGCCCGCCGAAACGACGAAGCGGATGGTGTCTCCGGTGGTGTTGGGCGGCAGCAGCAGCTGGTATTGGCCCTGATCGTTGGTCACCGCTTGGGTGACGTTCTGATTGACCGCGCCACTCACCTGATACCACGAGAGAGTGACCGTCACGCCCCGACCCACAGGCGGCGGGTTCTGGGACATCGCCAACGTGGTGCTCTGTCCGCTCGGGGCAAACACGGTTCCGCCGATTTGTGGCCCCGGAGGCGCCGGCGTCGGCGCGCTGTTGAAGCCGACAGTGCCACTGCCGCCACACCCTGCCATCAGCAGTGTGTAGACCAGCACCGGGAGAAGTTGAACGCTAGACCTCGCAAGCCGTCGCACCATAATCCTGTTCATTTTCCGCTGGCGTTCAGCGTCTCCCCGCTACCATCCTTACCGACTATTCGTCAATCGGAAATGCACCGCGATCGCCGAATAGCCCACCGCCACTCAACCGGGCTGGGCAGCGGCAACCGGTTGAGTTTCCGGAGAACTGCCGAGCGACTCTTCGATGGGTGCCTCGAAGCTTTCGAACGGCACCGCCCCTTCGAGACGGCGTCCGTTGATGAAAAACGTCGGTGTTGATCGAACCGCCAAGAGTCCAGCCTCTTGCTGATCCGCTTTGACGAGGCTGAGTGCCGCCTTGTTGTCGAAACAGGTGCTGAACGCCGCGCCGTCGACGCCGGCATCACGCACCGCACCCAGGGCCTTGTCCTTCACATTGTCGAGGGTGATCTCTGCCTGGTTCCGAAAGAAGGAATCGTAGAGCTTCCAAAAGGCCTCGGGATTTTGCCGGCGCACGCAGGCCGCGGCCAGCGCCGCCGATTCAGCCCACGGGTGGATGGTGAGTGGGAAGTTTTTGAACACCAGGCGCACTTTGTCGCCATACTCCTTGAGAACCTGGTCTTCCAGAGTTTTGTAGGCTTGCGCGCAGAACGGGCACTGGAAGTCAGAGTACTCGACGATGGTGACGGGCGCGCCGGCGTTGCCGCGGATCGGTTCATCCGTGAGGGAAATCTTTTGCATCACCCCCTTGAAAGGGTCGGTCGTGAGATCGATCAGCTGGCCGGGGACGAGGTAGTGGGCATCGCGCGACATCACGATTGGAATTTGCTGCGACTGCTCGCCGCTCGTGAGCTCGAGGACCCCGCGCAAGAGCGGACTCGAAGGTACCGCGGTGACTTCGACGAGTTTCATGGAGACGGCATCCGACAGGCCAGCAGCCTTGCGATAGTATTGCGCCGTGCGCTGACTGAGCAACTGTAGCTGGGCATCCGTGGGCGGGCCGTTCGTCTCGGCTGAGTGACAGGCAAACGCAACGGCGGCGAGCCCCAAGGCGGGCCAGACTCGGCCCGGGCCTGCACCTCTCATCATGTTCGCCTCCATCAGGGTGCCGGTGTGGCTGGTGCTGTACGCTCCGGGGGCTGCCCCGCCCGACTTGCGCCGGCCGACGTTGGCGGCGTGGCGGTCGCTAACGCGGGGGGTTGCGCCGGCTTGGCCTGCTGCCGTTGTTGGATCGCCTCCATGAACTCGCGCCGCACGTCATTGCTAATGTCGCCGTCGTCGAGGCTGTACCACATCTGCCCCGGCGACGTGATGATGGTCACTTTCCCGAGGGTCCAGGAAGGCTGACTGTTCTTCACGGTCGGTGGTCCGTACGATTGCTGCAGATGCTCGACGACGTCCGCGTAGGTCTTGCCTCCGTAGTAGACGATGATGCTCCACAGCTGGTTCTTCCAGAATCGGAACTCGACGCTGGACTTTGGCTTCAGTCCCGGGACATCGACGTTGGTCATCCAGTATCGCGTCAGATGCGGCGACTTGAAGAATGCCGCGCTGGTCACGAAGGGCGCCGGCACCAGGGTCGGATAGAGTTGGCGCACCTGCTCGAGTGTCATCCCGAACTTCGCCTTCCCGAAACCTTCGGGCACATGAGCCAGCGGGGTTGACGCAGGAGTGGCGGCAGACGCGCCGAAGGACACACACATCGAAAGCAGGAAAATGGAAAACCGGGAACCGCGAATGAAGAATGAAGAATGGCAAATGGCCACGCTCGCATTCACCGGTTTTCCATTCCCGGTCTTCCATTCCCGGTTTTCCATTTTCTTCGTTCCTTTCCTCATCTCCCTGCTCCTCCTCACGACGCCTT
>CAZTDK010000340.1:0-6974 GCA_964611965.1 uncultured Binatia bacterium (SeqCode)
CGCCGAGGGCACGTTGGGTATTGTGACCGAAGCCACGATGCGTATTTGGCCACTGCCGGAGCACAGCATCGGGCAGGGGTTCGTGTTTGCCTCGATGCGCGACGGCTTGGAAGCCATCCGTCTCAGCTTGCGTGCCGGGTGGCGCCCGCCGGTGGTCCGCTTGTACGACGGCGTCGAAACCGCGCGCTTGTTTCCCGACGTGAGCAGCGGCACCAACTGCCTGCTGATTCTGCTGTCCGAAGGGCCGGCGGCGTTGGCGAGCGCGGAAGCCGCGGCGTGCGCCAGCGTCTGCGCGGCGCACGGCGGACAGGCAGTTGGCGATGCCCCGTTTCAACGCTGGATGGCCGAGCGCAATCAAGTTCCAACCTTTGAATCGTTTCTGCAACGCGGCTTGGTGTTGGACACCATCGAGGTGGCGAGTACCTGGGATCGCATCAACGACCTGTACCGCGAGGTCATCGCCGCGCTGCAGACGGTCGACGGCATTCTGGTTGCCTCCGGGCACAGCTCACATAGCTACGCGCAGGGCACGAACATTTACTTCACCTTCGTGGCGCGCCCGCGCGATGCCGCGCAGGCTGAAGCGACCTATCTCGCCTGTTGGGAGCAGGCGATGGAAGCGACGCTGCGCTGCGGCGGGACCATCGCGCATCACCATGGCATCGGCCGCCTGCGTACCCCCTGGATGGAGCGCGAGCTCGGCGGCGGTCTCGCGGTGCTCCGCGCCCTCAAACACGCGCTGGATCCCAATGGGATCATGAATCCGGGGGTGTTGATTCCGTAAGTCAACAAGCCGGAACTACACGGGAGAAGCAATGGAAAACCGGGAATGGAGAACCGGGAATTCAAAACCGGCGAATGGATCGCACGCATTGGCCCATTCTCCATTCTCAGTTTCCCGTTCCGGGTTTTCCATTCCTCTTTTCTGATTCATGCCCTACATCCTCGCCATCGATGAAGGCACCACTGGCGTCCGGGCGCTGATCTTCGACGAGCGCAGCACGGTCGTCGGCGGCGCGTATCGGGAGTTGACGCCGAGCTACCCGCACCCCGGCTGGGTGGAGCTCGACGCCGAGGGTATCTGGGAGGCCACCCGTACCGTGTGTGCCGGCGCCCTGGGTGCGGCGCGCCTGCAGGCGCGCGACGTGACCGCCATTGGTCTCTGCAATCAACGGGCAACGACGCTCGTGTGGGAGCGCGCCTCGGGGCGTGCCGTCCATCCGGCGATCGTGTGGCAGGACGTGCGGACCGCCGAGCGCATCCCCGAGCTGCTCGCCGAAGGCATTTTCACCAATGCCATGGCCTCCGCCGCCAAGCTCGAATGGGTGCTGCGCGCGGCGGAGGATGGCGAGCGACGCGCGCCGAATCGCGAGCTCTGTTTCGGCACGGTAGACAGTTGGCTGGTGTGGAAGCTCACCGGCGGAACCGTGCACGTAACCGACTACTCGAACGCTTCCTGTACGAGTCTCTACGACGCGATGCAGAACTGCTGGGATACGCATGCATTGTCGGTGCTCGGCATTCCCGCGAGCATGATGCCGGCGCTGCGTTCGTCGAGCGAAGTGTACGGGCACACCACCATCGACACGTTCGGCGCCGTGGTGCCGGTTGCCGGCATTGCCGGCGACCAGCAAGCGGCGATGTTCGGCGAGGTCGGCATCGAGCGCGGTGCCGTGAAGATCACCTACGGCACGTCGGCCATGGCGGACGTGAACACCGGCGACATGCCTGTGTTGTCGCCGCGCGGCGCCTATCCGCTGATCCTCTGGGGACTCAATGGGCAGCGCGCGTACTGCCTCGAAGGTACCGCGATCAGCGCCGGCGCGGCGGTCCAGTGGCTCCGCGATGGCCTCGGGATCTTGGAGAAGCTGGAGGATAGTTACGCGTTGGCCGCGCAGGTTGCCGATACGGCCGGCGTCTGGGCGGTGCCGGCGTTCCAGGGCCTGGGCACGCCGCACATGGATCCCAACGCGCGCGCCGTCATCGGCGGCCTGTCGCGCGCCAGCACGCGCGCGCACGTCGTGCGCGCGGTCTTGGAGGGCATCGCCTATCGCAGTCGTGAAGTGTTGGAGACGTTGCTCGAAGACTCGTCGACACCGCCACCCGCGCGCTTGCGCGTCGACGGCGGTGCAGCCGCCAACGACTTTCTCTTGCAGCATCTGGCCGACGTTCTTGGTCTGCCGGTGGAGCGGCCGCACTCGGTCCAAGCCTCGGCCCTCGGCGCCGCCTATCTGGCCGGTCTGGCCACCGGCGTCTGGTCGAACGGCGATCAACTCAAGCAGGCGTGGCGCAGCGGCGGGGTCTTCGAGCCGCGCTGGAGCGCCGACCAGCGCGACAGCAGCTTCCACGACTGGCAGAAGAGCATCGCCGCCGCACGTACACGCGTCTTTCTCTAGGACCTGCGGCCGGCGTCTTTTCTATGGCCCGCTCCCCGTTGGGTCGCTGCGACCTGCCAAGTCCGACAGGCTGCTAGCTTGAGGAATGATCTTATGGAAGCCACTCGTCAGTGTTGATGCGGACTATCTTGGTGGGCCGGCGACGGTCCTTGGGGTTTCAGGAAGCCTTCCGCAGAATCGGCACCTCTGATTGGCCCATGGTGCGCCGTGATCTTGCTTCTGGCTTCGCTCGCAACCCGGCGTATGGTCGGATTCTCGTCGGTCTGCGCGATATGCTCCAGGACGTCGACCGCCTCGGGTGCGCCGATCTCGCCAAGGGCGAAGATCGCGGTACCTTTCGTGTCCGTATCAAGATTGCGCCGGAGAAACTCCATCAACGGTTGCGCGGCGCGCAGGTCGCCGATCTTCCCGAGCGCGGCGATGATGAGCTGCTCCATGCGGGCGTTTGTCGTGCGCATAATCAGGCACTCCACCAGGGGCTCTGTACTTTCACTCGCCCGTTGGTCGCCGAGAATCTGAATCGCCTTCGCCTGCACGCGCGCGTCCGGGTCGCCGACCGCCTTGATCAGAGCCGCGGTCGCCGCGTGGTCCTTCGACATGCTGAGCGCCTTCACCGCCTCCAGGCGTTTATCCGGGTCGGCGCTTGACAATTGTTTCACGGCCTCGTCGATCGATGCGCCCTGGGCGCTGTCGTTACGGTGCTGGCGCAAGTGGTTAGGGTTCATTTGCGCCACGGCGACACTCGCGACCACAGTCAGGAGCGTCAGCGAGAGTGACAGCTGTCGTGTGAGGCTCACCGGCCACATCGCATATCGGCCTTTCCTACTCTCGATGGCGGGTCTTGGGAAGCTCCGAGACCAGCTGGAGGTTGGTCAACGGCAAGGTCGGGGCCTCGACGGGATCGGCGTGCCCGGCGCCCAGAGGCCGACAGGCCTGTGAAAAATGGGGCGGGTGATATCGCTCACCACCCGCTCCGGACACGCAGTCGCCGACACACTGGCCGCGCGCCCGCGCCGTGGCACCGCACAACACCGCGACACACCTTGCGAGCGCCGCAATCGATGGCCCGATGATACCGCCAGCTCTATGTGGGGTGGTTGGACCGACTCGCCGCAAACATTGGTACGCTCGCCCAGGGTGGTGTGTCTGTCCTTACTGACCTCAGCATTTTGGTTGACCCATGGCGCATGAGGGAGCAAGTTCTTACTCGATGAGAATGCCGCGCGAATGAAGGAATGACGAAATCATGGCACGCGGGGCTCATGAGGTATGCTTTGCTGAGACAAGAGCACTTCCGTATCGCTGCTGGCTGCGCTTTCGCAAGGAAGACTCCAAGAACGCACCACGAACCGCACGACGAGGAACGAGACGCCCCATGCACGAGGAACCGTTTGCGAACCGCTTGAGAAGGCACGACTAGAACGCCAGGCGGTGATCGCCAGAGCACAGCACCTCGATGCGCTTGCGGGCCGGGAGCCCGCGATTTGGAGCCAGGTCGAAGGCCTCATCGCCAGCAAGCAGCCGAAGAGCTACGACCACGCGGTGACCTTGCTCGTGGATCTCCGGGACCTCGCCGCGCGAAAGGGTGGAGCCGACTTTCATCGCCGTGTCGATGAGTTGCGCGCCGCACACGCCCGCAAGCCAACGCTCATCGACCGCTTACAGAAAGCCGGCTTGTGAAGTAGTCATCGGCGTATTCCACGGCACCGAGCGGATGCTCCGTGCCCGAGCGCTGCGCCGGCGGGTGCGGACAGTCATGGCGATGTGGTAAGACGGTCCCCGATTGCTCCGATTACTTTCATGCCCACACGCCGCGAAAAGAAGGCAGATCCGCTCGAGCGGGAGATCGAGGTTGCCCTCCCTCCCGGCTACTTCATCAAGTATGGCACCGGATGGGGGTTCGTCGAAGGGCTTGAGCAGGTCGAGGGAGAGGTTGCCAAGCTCGTGCGCAGCGCACCGGCACGGGCGGCCGCGCTCTACGAGACCTTCCTGGCCGGCTGTTATGCGAAGGCCGAGGAACTCGACGACTCGAGCGGCAACTTCGGCATGTTCGTCGACCGTCTCTTCTCGGGATGGGTGAAGGCGCGCCAGGCGGCCAGCGCCAATCCCGACGAGACTGCACGCCGCCTCCTGGCCTGGATGGACGACGATCCCTACGGCTTCTGCTACCAGCTCGAGCGCGATCTGGTGAAGGTGCTGGACAAACGGTCACTCGCGGCCTTCGTACGCCGACCTCATGCGCTACGCGCCGAAGGCCGAGCACGCGGCGTGGCACGACAAGGCCATGGATGCAGCGGCCGGCGCTGATCTCCACTCCCTGATTGAGCTGTGGCTTGAGACCAAGGAGATCGAGCGGCTCGTCGAGAAGCTGCGCGAGGCGCGCGACGAGGAACTCGAGGGCATCAGCCACTACGCGACCGAACCCGTCGCCAAGGAGCTTGCGAAGACCCACCCAGACGTGGCGGCAAAGGTGTGCCGTGCCCTCGGGATGCGCATCCTGTTCGGATCTTCCACCGCAAGCCCTTCAACCACCGCGGCGGTGTTGAGCTTGCCATCTTCCGAGACCAGTATCAGCGATAGCTCCACAGCAGGCACTCCGTGTTGAGTCGCAACGCTCCCGCGCGTTGCGACTCGTCGTATCGACGCGGCGCGGACTTCCGGCGAAACGCATCGCATCCGAAAGGAGCGCGGGCGTCATCTCCAAGATTTGATGTAGGGGATGTCGTCTTCGGCATGCGCCTCCCAGAGCCGATCGAGCCGCGCCGCGCGCGTCTTCGCATCGGCGGGTGCACCAGCAATGAGCGGCACGAGCACGGCAATTGCGTGGTTCACGGCAGTGCCGATCGCACCGGACGAACTGTCGACGTGTTCGAGAGCCGGCGAGACGCGCTCGAGAAAGCTCACGGCCCCATCGGCAGCGGGCACCGCGTTCTTGCGTGCGACCTTACGGATCTCCGCCACAGCCTGCTTCACGCGCTGAATAGCCGGCTGCGATTTCCACCCGAACGCGTGTCGCCGGAAGCGGACCTTGAACTCCCACTTATGCGATGTGGCTTCGTCTATCGTTCGCGGCCTCTTGGTCATCGAGTCTCGGCTCCCGTCTACGCACCCGACGCCTTTTCACGCTCGTATCCGTACAGCCAGCGCGACTCGGTCGTGCCGAGGTTGCGGACCGTATGCCGCGCGCCGGCCGGGATGAGAAGCTCCTCGCCAGCCCGCGGGCGATGGGTCACGCCTGCGATCTCGAACTCCACCTCCCCCTCGACGACAATGACGACCTCGTCCGTGTCGTGGCCGAAGTCCGCCAGACCTGGCCTGGCGGGTCGACCCAAAGGCCACACGAGAAGCCTCGCATCTGCTAGTCGGCGGCAACAAGCATTCCGGTCCACGGGCGTCGCCATGACGCGCATCATGACAAAAGCGCCGAGGTTGTAGCAACGCTACGCGACCTTGTCCCGACACAGCGGCGCGCGCCGAGCGCCTGGTGACCAGGCCGGTGCGGAGCGATGAAGCGCCTCGCCGGAATTTCCACGGGTGTAGGAAATCGGTCGGCTTTTCGAGCGCTGCAAGTGCAATCGGAAGCTCTATAAGAGGGCGGCCATGGGCATGTACGACACCATTCGGTTTTACGGTGATGCTGCACCGCGATGCGCGGCGGGGCATCGGCTTGCGGATCTGCAGACCAAGGATCTGGACTGCGCGCTGGAGGTGTACTCGATCAATGGCGATCGACTGTATCGGCCTGGAAAGGATCGCACCGAGTCCGCTCAGTTGGATGAGTGTGGTCGCCTTGTGCTGACCGAGACGCGGGTTGCAGAGGCGGCCTCCCTTTCGATCGAGCTGCGAGCGTACAGCCACTGCGCGGCGTGCCGGCCGGTGCTGTATCTCGGTGAGGGGACGCTCGGCGGCGACTACGTGCACGAGCGGCGGTCCTGGTGCGAGTGGGCCTTTGTGTTTCGGGACGGGCGCTTGGAGCGGTGCGACGCTGTGCGGGTCGAGTCACGAGCGGCGGTTGCCGACGCGTTGCGCGGCGAGGGCCGCGAAGTCCTCGACGATCACGAACGCCTTGCACGGCTGCACTTCGATCGCGCCGGCAAGCGGGGATGGACTGACTGGTGAACCGCTGGTCATTCCCGATTCATGGCGAGTAAGAGCAGCTCAGCGGCCCAACTCCTTCAAGAACATCCAGTCCTTACGCTGGATCTCTCGGCGCGCCAACTTGGGGGGCCGAACTCCAGAGCGCGGGCCGCCACGAACAGCGCGACACGAACCTCGCCGCCGTTTTTGGCGTCGCAGGTCGGGGCTCGGATGCAGAGAACTCCTTCCGAAGACGGTTAAGCCGTAGCTGAACTTCGTCCCGCTCGCGCTCGAGTTCAACCAGTCGTGCTTCTTCTCTGCTTATCGCGTCGGCAAGGGAATCCCGACAAGTAGATGACTGTTCACGTGCGGCAAATGGAGGAGCATGACGCGAGTGTTATGGGTCACTCGCGCTTACTCACTCTACCGCTTGAGTCCAATCCCGACCTGATCGAGATCCAGATCGAGTTTCAGGGTGTCGTCGCGTGTGAGCCAGGAGAG
>CAZTDK010000341.1:0-6967 GCA_964611965.1 uncultured Binatia bacterium (SeqCode)
ACTCCGCACCATAGTTCGGACCAGCAAGAGCCGTTTACCAGCGTCCCAAATGGCTTGAACTGCACAGTCGCCGCGAAACCGGTCGAGATGCGGATGGGAATCTCACCGCCTGATTGAAACAGCGCGCTCTGACCACTCATGGCCAGGAGCTTCGGCTGCGCCAGCACCGTGGCCAACCCTTCCGTCTCCAGCGCCCTGATGAAGGCGGTCACGTCCTCATTTGGCCAGACGAAGGCGTAGGTGGGAGCGCTCTGCCCAAAGGTCAGCGGCAGCAGAGGCTGACTGGGAAATATCAAACCGGGGACCGGGCCGCCCCCGCCTCCCATAAAGCCCGCGGCCATGAAATCGCTCTGCAGGACGCGGAAGTCGATGCCATGCTGCTCCATCGACGTACGATCGATCTCGGCGACCGTCACCTCGAGCAGGACTTGCTGATTCAGGAAATCGGCAACGGTCAAAGTATGCGTCTCCGAGACCTCGGCACCGTCCACATCGGTCCAGACGATCAGCGTGGTCTCGCTGGAATGGGGTTGCCCGGTGAGTGGTTTGGTCTGGGTCAAGCTCTGTCCGCTCACGGCAAGACCAGCACTGACGATGTTGCCCATGCCACCGCCGCGCCCGCCGGGCGACGGCGCGCCTGCCGCTCCCGACGGCGGCTCGGCATTCAACATGATCGTCCGCCGCCCGAGCACCACGATGCTGGCCAGACCAGGGTCGCCGATCGACACCCGCCTGACGGGGTGATCGAACTCGATGATCCGGCTCTGGCCGATTTGAATCCAGATCGATTCGCCGGGTTTGACATGTCGCGAGCGGGCGGCGCGCGCCGCTGCTTCCTCTTCAGGTGAGATCACCTGGCGATTGATACCCGCGTTCACGGCCGTCCTTGCATCCTCCCGGATCTTCGCGATCTTCGCTTCGAGGTCCTCGCTTACCCCCGACTTCTTGGCGCTGCACGAGCACAGCAGGGCCAAGCTCACGACGATCAGTGCCCCCCTTCCGCGACAACCCAGCATCTCCTCCTCCTCCTCCTTCTCCTTCTCGTCGTCCGTCTGACGGTCGGTACGGTGCTCACAATCACGAGAGTCCCTGCCGCGTCATCCGGTCGCCGAGGAGAATCTCCACACTGTACCCGGGAGCGTGCTCACGCGGCTCAGCCCTGACACGCGCCGCTGCTGGCGGGGCCGGTGGGGTGAGCCGCCCGAACAGGGTCGCGCTCGTCACCCCAGGCGTCGTCACCGTGCCATCATCGCGGTAGTTACGCAGGGCCAGTTGGACCGGGCTGCCGCGGACCGCCAGGGTCAGCTTCTCGGCATCTTCCGGGGAGACCAGCAAGGTGACGGTGGGCACTTCCACCGGCTTGTTGTCCTTGCGCTCGATGGTCATCCCGCTCGCCAGCACTCTGATGTTCTGCAGGATCACCTTGCCGCGTAGCTCCTTGTCGCCGGTCTCGGGGGTACCCGCAATCAGGACATCGACGTGGCTGTCCGGCGTGATGAAACCGCTGACGCCGGTGACGTTGTCGACCTTGACCGACATTCCACGCATCCCGTCGGTGATCAGCAACGGGAGGAGCCCGGCTTTGTCGCTCACCAACTGGTCTTGCGTCAGCGGCTGGTTTTTCTCGATCCGCGTGCGCGCAACGTGGCCGGCTATCGCAGCCGGGTCGTTGAACCCGCCCTCGATCGGCGAGTCAACCGGCCAGGCAATGACCTTTACCTGGGCCGGGTCGATCTGCGTACCGATAGTAATGGTGTCCTTCGCGACGACGATCGGTATGGTCGCCGCGGCGCCCTCCGGCTTCTTTGCGGTCATCAACGCGTCCTGCAGGGCCTGCTCCTGGGACTTGAGGCGGCGGTACACCAACGCGGAAGCCAACGCTCCGATGAGAATGGCGAGCAGCAAAATATTCCCGGGCCTACGCATCTCTGCATTCCTTTCTCACGGGGCGCTGCGTCCCTCATCGCGGAAGGTGACACTGCGTTGGATATCGAAGCTATTACCAACGAGATTGAAGATGTAGGGAATGTGAACGGTCATGTTGAGGGTAACGACAGGTATCTGCCCTGGTGACAGCGGGGGATCAGGCGTCTCGGTGATATTGAAAACTGTAAAATTCGATGTGCTCACGTCCGCGAAGGCCTGGATTTGGCTGACGACCTGGCTCCCTATCGGCCCGCTGATGCTTGTATCAATGGGCACCGGAGCATCGCCCAGAGTGAACAACCCATCGCTATTTCGGCTAGTTCCCCCAATCACCGCCGCCGCACGAGCTCCATCGCGTACCGCGTGGGTAACCACGTTGGCAATCATGAAGGCGCGGCCGAATTCGATGATGCCCATCGACAAGAGGACAAAAATGGAGACGATAATCCCCATTTCGATCAGGCTCTGGCCGCGTTGATTCCGGAGCAGTCGGACAGGGCAACCGATCGCAATTGCGTCCATTCTCATCCTCGAAGCGCCAGACCGAGGATCGTCATCGTCCCCAGTCCAAGGGGCACACTGTATGGCAACGTGACGGCAGCGCTGGTGTCTGCCGCGGGGACTCTCAGCGGCGCAAACGACAGGGTCGTCAATGCCGTCCAGATCATTCTGGCGGTCGCGTCAAGTTTGTCCCGCAAGCGGCCGAGCCGTGCGAGATGGACAACCATCATCACGCCTCCTATTGCCATACCCATGCCCAGGCTCGCAAGTGCCAAATACGGTCCCACCAGCGCACCAACCCCTGCCATCATCTTGACATCGCCACCGCCTATGCCTCCAAAACTAAACGGTGCAATCAAGAACGCGACGACCAGCAGGACACCAAGCAGGCTACTCACAAAGCCGGGAGCGCCAAACCGCATCGCGTTCAGCAACACCCCCCCAAGGATCACGGGAACCGACAAGAAATTAGGGATGCGGCGTGTCGTAATATCTACGGCACAACAGGTGGCCACGAAGGCCAGGACAAGCAAGACTACTGAGGGTGGGACTTCCATGGCACAAGCGGCGCCGACCGCAACGTGGGGAGGTAGCACGGCCGTCTCATGACCCTGCTACCTCCCAACGAAGGACTGATCAAACTACACCGCTTGAGCAATGATGCTGTTCGCCGTCGACCACAGCGTGCTCACGTTCCCGGCAATTGCCACCGCTGCAAGTGCAGCCCCAATTCCAATCACTGCTAGCGCAATGCCGTACTCTGCGAGATCCTGAGCAGTCTCGTCGCTCACGAACTTCTTAAGCAGATTCAACATGGGTGCCCTCCTTTCCGGGGTTGTCCTCTCGATTTACTCCCAAACCCCCAACGTTAAAATTCGCGCTGACCACCCCGATCAACACCCGTGCCCACCGGAGCCCCAATTGCCGGCCCAAGCAGTCACTCCCCCATCTGCAGTCTCCGAAAATGAGCTGAAGCCATACTTCAACAAGGTGGTCATGTCAACCGAAATTCCTTGGATTCCACGTGCTTCGTCCATTACTTGAGTCAATCCTCTTCGCACAGGGCGCCTGAGGGAAATGGCATCGGGGCGGCCTTCACATCCGATAGGTGACCGTAATCTTCACCGAGTCCACGGAGGCGGTGGACATCCCACCACCGTTGATGAATTGCACCGAGAGCGCGGCGCCGAAGCCGGACGCGTTGATGTCGAGCGGCGTCCACGCCACGCCCCACAAGTCCGACGGCCCTCCGTAGGGGTAGAACGCCTGGGTCGTGCTCCACGCTCCGGCAACCGCCCTGTTGACCGACGTGTCAACGGTGCCGGCCTTCACCAGACGAACCGCGCTGTCCTGGTTGCCGTTGGTTGCCACTTGCGCCAAGCGCTCCCAATCGACCTCGATACCCAGAATCGTGGCGCTCGACGGTATGGCGAAGCCGAAGCCCGTGCACTTCAGGTAGTGCGAGACGACGCTGTTGTCCTGCCGGGCGGTCACATACGCATCGTCGCTAATCCGGGCATTTCCGGGACTCGTCCATGCCAGCGTCCCCACGGTGCCGTCGTCGACACAGGTCGCAGCCACGCTTTGAGTGACTGCAGTCGGTGTCGGGGTGACGGTGGCCGTTGGTGTCGCGGAAGCGGTCGCCGTAAACGTGGGGGTAACCGTTGGAGTCGGAGTAATGGTCGGCGTCGGTGTGACTGTGGGTGTATTCGTCGGCGTCGGCGTGTTCGTCGGTGTATTCGTCGGCGTGTTGGTCGGTGTCGAGGTCGGGGTATTCGTCGGCGTAATCGTCGGCGTCCAGGTCGGTGTGTTCGTCGGCGTGTTGGTCGGCGTCCGGGTCGGCGTCGGCGTGATTGTTGGCGTAGGGGTCGGCGTCGCAGTGATCGTCGGCGTCGCGGTAATCGTCGGCGTGCTCGTCGGGAAAGGCACGGTAACGTTCACGCAGTTCTGACCCACATCACCGCCGCTCTGGTTCTGGTCACCGTCGTGCACCATGTACTGCAGACGATACGAACGGCCCACTTGCAAGATGCCGGCGGCCTGCAGGGCACCGATATCCCAGATGGTTTCAGAGCAATAGCCGTTCTCCAGATTGGTGGTCTGGAGTGTGGGCATGGGATCCAAAATGCCAGAGCCGGTAGAACCCACCGCGGGACACACGTTCGAAGACGGGTCAGACGCCACCGTCACGGTGCTGCCGCTGACAGTCGCGCCCTTCCAAGTCCCACAGATCTTCGTCGGAGGAATCGGTGTCGGCGCAACAGCGCCGCACTGCCAATCGCCGGCCGTCGACGTCGGATTATCCGTAATGTCGGTGACAAAGAGCGACGGGCTCAGCGGCCGGCCGGACGGATCGGTCGCCGCGCGGCAGCCCATATCCAACGTACCGACACTGCAGCCGGGAGCGGCTGGTGTAGGCTCGAGTGTGCATCCCGTACCGTTGAGGTTGCTAGCACCCAAGAGGATCGCGTGTTCGTCGCTGTAGAAGGCTTGGATGCTGGTTGCATTGTTCGCGGATCCTTCCGGCACGAACCCGATTAGCACCGAGCTTTCGTTGAACGCGGTAGCGGCGCGCGGACACGCCGTGGTGTTGGTGGCCGGATAGCCGAGGTTGCAGTTGGTGAGATTGGCGAACGTCGGGGTCCGTGTCGCCGTCCGCGTCGGCGTGCTGGTCGGGCCTGCCGGCGTATTGCTCGCACTCGCCGTGGCAGAGGCGGTCGGCGTATTCGTAGGAGTGTTCGTCGGTGTATTGGTCGGCGTCGACGTGTTGGCTGGGGTCGACGTCGGTGTGCTCGTCGACGTATTCGTCGGAGTATTGGTGGCCGTGCTCGTCGGACTCGGGGTCTGCGTTGGCGTACTCGTCGGCGAGCTTGTTGCCGTCGCCGTCGGGACCGACGTAGCGGTGGATGTTGGCGTCGGGGTGTTCGTCGGCGTGTCAGTGGGTGTCGACGTCGGGGTATTCGTCGACGTCTGAGTCGGCGTATTCGTCGGCGTGTCAGTGGGTGTGGACGTCCGCGTCGCCGTGTCCGTAGGTGTCGACGTCGGGATATTCGTCGACGTCTGAGTCGGCGTATTCGTCGGCGTATCGGTGGGTGTGGACGTCCGCGTCGCCGTGTCCGTAGGTGTCGACGTGGGGGTATTCGTCGATGTCTGAGTGGGCGTATTCGTCGGCGTGTCGGTCGGTGTAGACGTCGGCGTCGCCGTAGCCGTGGGCGTCCCGGTTGGCGTCAACGTGGGTGTGTTGGTCGGCGTGTTGGTTGGTGTGGATGTCGGCGCCGCCGTATCCGTAGGCGTTCCGGTCGGTGTCGCCGTATCCGTAGGCGTCCCGGTCGGCGTCGACGTGGGGGTATTCGTCGATGTCTGAGTGGGCGTATTCGTCGGCGTGTCGGTCGGTGTAGACGTCGGCGTCACCGTATCCGTGGGCGTCCCGGTCGGCGTCAACGTGGGTGTGTTGGTCGCTGTCTCGGTGGGCGTAGACGTCGGCGTCGCCGTATCCGTCGGTGTTCCGGTCGGCGTCGACGTGGGTGTATTCGTCGGCGTCTCGGTGGGCGTTTCGCTAGGCGTCGCCGTCGGCACGTTCGTCGGGGTGTTCGTCGCGGTGGCGGTCGGGGTGTCCGTCGGCGTCTCGGTCGGCGAGGACGTTGGGGTGTCGCTCGGCGTATCCGTCGGGGTACTCGTCGGCGTCTCGGTCGACGTCTCGGTCGGGGTGTGCGTCGGTGTGCTCGTGGCGGTGGACGTCGGCGTCTCGGTCGGTGTGCTGGTTGCCGTGTGAGTCGGCGTCGCCGTCGGGACGCTCGTGGGCGTATCCGTGGGGAGCGGTGTCGGGGTGTCGGTCGGCACATTGGTCGGCGTGTCCGTCGGAACCGGTGTCGGGGTGTCCGTCGGGACGCCGGTCGCGGTCAATGTCGGCGTCGCCGTGGTCGTCGGCGCCGGGGTCGCCGTGGGAATGTCGTTGAGCGCAAAGGCGTAGGCCGGTGGCCCCCCCGTGCTCCCGGTGGTGACGACCTCCACCGTGTAGAGATCCCCGGGATGGAAGGTCATACTGTTCACGTCGTCGGTGCACGTCTGCTCTCCGATGTTGACCATGCACCCCATGCTCGTGCTCAGACAACTGCGCGGTAACGTCGGGCTGGCGACGCACAACGAAACAGTAAACGGCGCCACGGCCGGCAGCGGGACTTGCACCGCCAAGTGCTTGGCCACCGCATCGCGCTCGTTGCGCACCGTGTTCACGGTGTCGACAAACGGCGAGTCATAGTTGCCGAAAACGGTCTGGGCCGTCCCGATCGCGCTGTTGCGGCGACTCGTATTGTCCTGACCCATCCCGTCGATCGTGATCGCCAAGTTGCGGTTCGCAAACGTATCGCCCGTCCCGGTACGGTTGAAGCGCACCGTCAGCAAATCGCCCGGCGCCACGTAACAGTCGTGCGAACACGTGCTGGTGGTTTGCTTCAGGCCCCCGGCGTTCATGGTCACCACCACCCCGGTGTCCCGATTGGCCGTGACGTTGACCACCGTGTAGGTCACACTATCGCCGGCG
>CAZTDK010000342.1:0-6933 GCA_964611965.1 uncultured Binatia bacterium (SeqCode)
TGGGACGCGATGGCCAGCGGCCGGGCAGCGGTCGCTGACGGTAGGCTGAGAACCCTGGCCCGCATCACCGTGCCGCTCATCTACCTGCAGCTGGTGTTCGGCGCACTGCTGACTCACACCGGAACACGCCTGGATGCACATCTCCTGGGCGCGGTTGCGGTGACCGTGGCCGTCGGACTCCTGGTGGGGCGCGTGCTGCAGGCGCACGACGCACCGGTAGAGCTGCGGCGGCCGGCAACCGTGCTCGTCGGTCTGCTGTGCGTGCAATTGACCCTAGGGCTCGGCGCCTATTTGTGGCGCTTCACCGCAATCAGCGCGTCGGTGCCGTTCGAGTGCGGGCTCGCCGTGCTGGTGACGCATCGCCTAACCGGCACCGGGATCTGGGCCACCGCCATTGTGCTTGCCCTGCGTGTGCTGCGATTGTCCGGCGCATCGCAAGCAATGCTGACCATCAAAAGCGTCTCGAACGTGGCAGCCCGCAGTGACCAACGGGAGCGGACCATAGAAAGGACGCCGGCCGCAGGCCCCGCAGGCCCCGGTCGGGAGGTGTTGGCATGATCACACCGCAACCAGATGTTCTTGATGTCGACGTCAGCCGCGCGCGGCGGCGGGTGATGGACTTCGTCGAGCTCGGCAAGCCGCGCGTCGTCGTCATGGTGCTCATCACCACCGCCGTCGGCTTTTATCTCGGCAGCCGCGACGGACTCGACCTCCTGCGTCTCCTGCCGACGTTGATCGGCACGGGGCTCGCCGCCTCGGGCACCCTGGCATTGAATCAGTACTGGGAACGCGACATCGACGCCAAAATGCGGCGGACGCGCATGCGTCCGCTGCCCGACGGCCGCTTGCAGCCGGCGGACGCACTGCTGTTCGGGATGGTCCTCACGCTTGCCGGCATCCTCTACCTGGCGCTCGCCGTGAACCTGTTGAGCAGCGTGGTGACCGCGGCGATCAGCGTGACCTATCTCGGTGCGTATACCCCGCTGAAGCGCAAGACGCCGCTGTGCAGTATCGTCGGTGCGGTGCCCGGCGCATTGCCGCCGGTGACCGGCTGGGTCGCGGCCCACAACGCGTTCGGCGTCGAAGCCTGGATCCTCTTTGCGATCCTGTTTCTCTGGCAGCTGCCGCATTCGCTGGCGATTGCG
Organism: uncultured Binatia bacterium (SeqCode); assembly: GCA_964611965.1. Taxonomy (GTDB): domain Bacteria; phylum Desulfobacterota; class Binatia; order HRBIN30; family HRBIN30; genus CAZTDK01. Next base: position 1,146 of record CAZTDK010000342.1, read on the forward strand.
CGGTTGTATCGCGACGACTACGCCAGCGCCGGGATTCGCCTGCTGCCAGTCGTGGAACCGGATGCAAAGAGCACGGCGCGGCAAATCGTCACCAACTGCTTTGCATTGCTCGTCGTCGGGCTGATGCCGACGCTGGTTGGACTGACCGGCACGATCTACTTCGCGGTGGCGCTGCTGCTTGGGATCGTGTTTCTGGGCTACGGCATTGCCTTCGCGCTTTCGCGTACGCTCCCAGCAGCGCGGCAGCTCTTGTTTGCGTCGCTCTTGTATCTGCCGATTCTGTTGATCGTGATGGCACTCGACAAAATGCCCTATGCGGTGTTGCTGCGATGATCGTTGGGACCACCCAGCGCGCGCACAACCGGCGCACCGGATTGTTGCTGATCACCACCTTTGCGCTCATGTTCATCGGATCGGTGATCTACATTGTGATCTTTCACTGAGCGAATGATCCGGACACGCGAGAGTCCATATTCGGCTGATCATGAGTCAACGTTCATCCGAAGTCGCCGGCAGCGACATCCCGCGCAGCGAGCGCAACCAACGGAGGCCGGGCACAACCCGGTTGCGTGTCATTCGTGGGCACGGCGGCGGGCCGCCGGCGCAGCCGTGGGAGCCGCCGGTGAGCAACGCGCAGCTCGCCATTCTGATCCTGATCGCCTTCGAGGCCATGGTCTTCCTGGGCCTGATCACCGCTTACTTCATCCTGCGCAGCGGCCACATGGCGTGGCCGCCGCCCGACATGCCACGTTTGCCGCTGGCGGTGAGCGCGGTGAACACGCTGATGCTGACCTGCAGCGCGTTTACGATGTGGCGGGCGCTGGCGGCCGTGCGCGCCGCCGATCTGGCCGGCCTGCGCAGCAACCTGGTGGCGAGTACCGTTTTGGGCTGTTTGTTTCTTGCCGTGCAGGGGTCGGAGTGGGTGCGGTTGATTCACCAGGGCTTGACCCTGTCGTCCGGCGCTTACGGGTCGATCTTCTACACCCTGGTTGGACTGCACGCCGCCCATGTCGTCGCGGCGGTGATCTGGCTGCTGGCGGTGCTGCTGTTGGCATGGCGCGGTCGCTTCACGGCGCGGCATCATACCCCGGTGCAGCTGTGTGCGATGTATTGGTACTTCGTGTGCGGCTTATGGCTGGTCTTGTTCGGGTTGGTCTATGTCTATGAATAGCGCGGCGCCCATCAAGCCAGCTGCCGGCGCGCCGCGCGCACGTAGCACGTGGCAGGTGGCAGGTGGTCAGGGCGGCGAGCCACGGGCCACGGGCCACGGGCCGCGCGTTACGATCGGCGGGCTCGTGGGAGCGCTGGTGCTGTCGCCGTCCGCCGTTCTCGCCTGTCCCGCCTGCAAGGATGCGCTCGAGGGGGATTCGGTGGGCTACGCCCTGAGCTGGACGACGTTGATGATGATCGCCGTGCCGATGACCTTGTTCCTGTCGATCGGCGGGTGGGTGGCCTTCGCCTACTGGCGCGCCGCGCGGCGTGCCGCCAACGATACCGCGACGCCAAGTCTGTCATGGCCCGTGTGGGCAGAAAAGGAGAGTGAGACGTGAGTCAAGCCGCTGTACTCGATCATACATTGGACGTCGAGCCGGCAGAGTCGCCGCTAACCCCGGAAAGCTGGGGCAAGCTCGGCATGTGGCTCTTCCTCGCCGGCGACGCCATGTCGTTCGGTGGATTGATCGCCGCCTACGCCGCCTTGCGTTTTGGCGATCCCAATTGGCCGATTCCGTCAACCATCCTCGGCGTACCCTTCACCGCGGTGATGACCTTCCTGCTCATCTGCAGCAGCGTGACGATGGTGAAGGCGCTCGAATCGATCAAGCACGGGGATCACGCCGGGCTGCGCAAATTCCTCGGGCTGACCATCATCGGTGGACTGTGTTTTCTCGGCATGCAAGCCCGGGAGTACAGCCACCTGATCGAGCATGTGATGACGCTGACGAACAAAGGGCTCTTCGGCTCAACCTTCTTCGTACTCACCGGCTTCCACGGCTGCCACGTCTTCTCGGGCGTCGTCTACCTCACCTGCATCCTGTTGAGCTCTGGGAAGTACACGAAGGACAATCACAATTCGGTCGAAATCGTCGGGCTCTACTGGCACTTCGTCGACCTGGTGTGGATCCTGATCTTCACGTTCGTATACCTGGTCTAAGTGCAACAGCGGAATGTTTTTAGATCATAGGCTACAACATTCTGGAGGAATCGTATGGATATCGAACACGAAGAACCCAACTACATGAAGATCTTCTACTGGCTGGTCGCGCTCACCGTGGCCGAGCTCGCCGTTGCCCAGATGCCCGAGGGCATGCGGAAGTTGATGGTTGCCGCGCTGATCGCATTGGCGTTCATTAAGGCCGCTCTGGTGGCGATGTACTTCATGCACCTCAAGTTCGAGAAGCACATTCTGGCGATGGTCGCCGTGATACCTCCGATCCTACTGGGGATGTTCCTGTTCATCACCTATCCGGACACGGCGTGGCGCTTGTTCACGCAATGGGCGGCTCACTGAGACGGCTGATCGCTGATGGCTGATCGCTACAACCGCTCGCGGCTGTGGCTGAGCGCCGCGCTCATCGTCACCGGCGGCGTGCTGATTACCGCCGCCACGTGGGTCGCCTACCGTCATGGTGTCGAGAGCACCGAGCCGGGCCTGCCGGTCATGGGCAACGTGCCCGCGTTCTCGCTGATCAGCAGCGCCGGCCAGCCGCTGTCGCAGGCGAGCCTGTCGGGCAAAATCTGGATCGCCGATTTCGTTTTCACGCATTGCCCGGGCATCTGCCCGACGCTGAGCGCACACATGGCGAAGCTGCAGGGGGCGCTGGCGCGGCAGGGACTCGACGTCCAACTGGTGTCCTTTACCGTCGACCCGGCCAACGATACGCCCGAAGTGCTCACCGCCTACGCGCAGCGCTTTCACGCCGACGCCGCGCGCTGGCGCTTCGTCACCGGTGAGCGCAGCGCCCTGCATCGCTTGATCGGCGACGGGTTCCATCTCGCCGTCGCCGAGCGCGCCCCGGGCGAAAACACCGACGGCGATGGTTTGATCACCCACAGCGACCGCTTCGTCCTGGTTGATGGCGATCTACAGATTCGCGGCTACTACCATGGGACGGAGGAGGAATCGGTGCAACGGCTGCTCGCGGATGTGCAGACGTTGCGCGCGGAAGTGGCGGCGCCGGGGCCAAAGGAGGGGACGTAAAACGTAACGAGCAAAATGTAAGTGCTGGCAATCCCGCCGACGACTTACGTTTTACGCTCACGTCTAACTTTCCACATACATCCCCTCCACGTATTCGCGCAGCATGCGCTGCGCAGCGAAGTGCGGGATCAACGTGCGCATGGCGATCTTCACTTTCTGCAGCCAGCGGCGTGGCAGGCCGTCGGGGTCGCGCGCGTAGAACAACGGGATCACCTCATTTTCGAGCAAACCGAGCAACGCCTGCGCATCATGGTCGTCCTGGGTGCCCGGGTCTGCATCGGGTGATTCGATCCCCCAGCCGTTGGTCCCGTCGTACGCCTCAACCCACCAGCCATCCAACACGCTGAGATTCAGTCCGCCGTTGAGCGCGACCTTCATTCCGCTGGTGCCGCTGGCTTCCAGCGGCGGCCGCGGGAGGTTGAGCCACAAGTCGACGCCGGACACGATGCGCGGCGTGAGATGGAGATCGTAATCCTCCAAAAAGATGATGCGCCGTCCGACGTCGGTGACCCGCTTCATATCGAACAGGCCGCGTAGCGTGGCCTTGGCCTCTTGATCTTGCGGGTGTGCCTTGCCGGCCACCACCAATTGAATCGGGCGCGGGCCGTCGGCCAGCAGTTGCAGGCCGCGCTCGGCGAAGCGGGTGAGCAGGTAGAGGCGTTTGTACGTGGCGACCCGGCGCGCAAAGCCGATGGTCAACACCGACGGATCGAAGACCCGGGCCGCCGCTTCGACGTACTGCGGCCCTTCACCGCGCGCCAGCCGATCGCGCACCGAGCGCTGGCGCACGAACTCGACGAAGCTCTGGCGCATACTCGAGCGCACTTCCCACAGCTCCGCGTCGGGAATGCGATCCACCCGCTTCCATTGCTCCTGGTCCTCGATGCGATTGATCCAGTCTGGACCAAGATGCCGGTCCAGGAGATCTTGCATCGGCTTCGCCATCCACGTCGACACGTGCACCCCGTTGGTCACGTGGCCGATCGGGACCTGGGCCTCCGGACGCTCGCGCCACAGCGGGTGCCACATTGCCCGTGCCACCTCGCCGTGCCGCCGCGAGACGCCGTTGGCGGCCCGACTGGTGCGTAGCGCCAACGGGGTGATGTTCGTTGGCTCGTGCTCATCGCCCGGCACCATGCGGCCGAGGTTGTAGAACGTCATCCGTGGTATCCCGAGACGATCGATGAAATCGCACAACACCGGTTCCACTTCCTCGCGGGTATAGCCTTCGTTGCCCGCCGGCACCGGCGTATGCGTGGTGAACACGGTGTGCTGGCGCACGGTGTCCAGCGCGTCTTCGAAGGACACGCCGCTGGCGAGCAGGACGCGCAAGCGCTCAAAGCTGCTCAGCGCGGCATGGCCTTCGTTGAGGTGGACCAGCCCCGGCCGCACCCCCAACGCATCCAGCACCCGCATGCCACCGATCCCGAGCACCGCGTATTGCGCCAGCCGCGTGTGCCGATCCCCTATGTACAACCGCGCGGTGATGAAACGGTCGATGGGGTCATTGTCCTGCCGATCGGTATCCAGCAAATACAACGGCACCCGCCCGATATCCACCCGCCACACCTGTACGCGGACGATGCGGTCGCGGATGATGAGTTGCACGGTCAGCGGCTCCTCGTCCGGACCGGTCACCAGCACGACTGGCAAACGTTCAAAGTCACCCGTCACCCAGTACTCGTGCTGCCAGCCCGCGGTATCCATGCGCTGATGGAAATACCCTTCCCGATAGAGCAACCCGACACCCACCATGGGAACCGCAAGATCGGAAGCGGTCTTGAGCAGGTCGCCGGCGAGCACCCCGAGGCCACCGCCGTAGATGGGCAGCGAGCAGTGGATACCGAACTCGGAACAGAAGTAGGCCACCGGCCGGTCCGGACGAATGCCGTTGTCTGCCCACGGGCGTTGCAGATCGGCGTCGACACGGTCCGCCAGCGTGCGCAGCCGGGCGACGAACGGTTCGTCACGCGACAGCTCTTGCAGGCGCCGCGGCGACACCGCCTCAATGACGTGGCGCGGATTACAGCCGCTACGCCGCCAGTGGGCGAAATCGATGTCGTGGAAGAGTGTGCCGGCCCCCGCCAGCCATGCCCATCGGTAGTTGTAAATCAGGCGCGCCAGTGGCTGGAGGGGAGTGGGCAGCCGTTCCGCGAGCTCAGCAATGGCCCGTGTGATATCACGCTGCCCGTCGTTTGCCGAAAAGGAATCAATCGTCATCACGTCGTCTACTCGAGCCTTTCACGGGTGCCGTGCGGCAGAACTGGTTGCGTCCGCACTCAAAACCAGTCGCACATTCGTCGGCGTACCTCAAGCGATCATTTGGAGGCCCTGCAAGCAACGGCGCGACCAATGCACGCGATCGCAGGAACCTGCAGACCGCTCGCGAGTCTTGCGTGCCGATGTTCAGAGGTACGATGACGCCTTTCGTTCGTCCCAAGTAGCCTTCTTCTGGCGGCGTACCGAGGGACGTTGCACGCAAGCATCCAGCCGCGCGTCCCTCGATACGGCCGCTGCAAAGACGCGCCCTACTTGTATGTTGGGGTGAACGGGAATGGAAATACGTCTCCAAAATTGTGGCGGTTAGGC
>CAZTDK010000343.1:0-6921 GCA_964611965.1 uncultured Binatia bacterium (SeqCode)
GAGCTCTACGTGCAGCAGTGCGGCGCGTGCGGCGCGCGGCGTCACTACCCGCGCGCCCTGTGTCCGTCCTGCTTGTCGGAGGATACGCGCTGGGTGCTTTCTTCAGGGCGAGGCACGGTGTACACGTATACGGTGACATATCAAAACCAATCACCGGGCTTCCGTGACGCGTTGCCGTACGTGCTTGCGTACGTCGAGCTCGAAGAAGGCGTGCGCTTGCTCACGAACATCGTCGGCTGTGCGCCGGAGGACGTCAGGATCGGCATGCCGGTAGAGGTGACGTTCGAGGACGTGACACCCGACGTCACGCTGCCGAAGTTCAGACCCATAAGCTAACGGCCCTCACCCCGGCCCTCTCCCAAAATAGGAGAGGGAGAAGAACCTCACTTGATGATCTTGGACCTGCACACGCATTCCGAAGCTTCCGAAGACAGCCGAGCGCCGGTGGAGACCTATCTCAAATGGTTGGTGCGCAAACGCGAGTTGCTGCCGATCGACGGCATTGTATTAACCGAGCACCGGCAGTGGAATCCGGATCTCGACTATCGCGCTTTGGAGGATGAGTTCGGTATCTTGATCCTGCGCGGCGCGGAAGTGGAGACCGACTACGGGCACGTGCTGGTGTATGGCGTAAATGAGGACATGACCCGGCGCTTTGATTTCGCCAACGTTCGCCTGCCGGCCCGCGAGCTGATTCCGGAGGTGGCGCGCCTGGGCGGCATCGCGCTGCCGTGTCATCCGGGCCGACCCACGGTTGGATTATGCGAGCACTACGAGAAGCAGGGGCCGCTCGACGGCGTGGTTGCGGTCGAAGCGCTCAACGGTGGCAGCCGGCGCGGCGAGAACGAGCGTGTCCAGCAGTTGATCGACCACTATGGCTATCACGCGTTTGGTGGCAGCGACTCGCACCTGGTGAGCTTCATCGGTATCTGTGCGACCGAGTTCGACCGCACCATTCGCAGCATCGACGACCTGGTGCAGGCGCTGTATGCCGGCGGCTACCGGCCCGTTGATTTTCGCGACCGGCTCAAGAAGTGAAGACGTGTTGGTGCTGGTGTTCGTGCTCGTGAAGAGCCCTCACCCCGGCCCTCTCCCAAAATGGGAGAGGGAGAAGACTCCCCCTTCTCTACGAACACGCGCACGATCACGAACACGACTCGAGGGTGCATGAAATGCCAGAGATGGACCGTTCCTTTATCGGCGAAGAATTCGATCACACGGTGTTCGACCCGGTGCGACGCGAGGACGTCCTCGAATACATGGCCGCCACCGGCGAGACGCAGCCGCCGGCGAACGCGGGCGACGAGCTGATCGCACCACCGACGTTCGTGGTGCGCCTCCGCGGCCGGCGCTTCATGCCATCGAACTTGCCCAAGGAACTGCGCATCGGGCTTGACGCCGGCAAAGACATCGAGTTCGGCGTTCCCGTGCGCGTCGGCGACGTGCTCACGGCGTCGAGCACGGTGCACGACATTTTCGAGAAGACCGGGCGCACCGGCACCATGAAGTTTCTGGTTTTGCGCACCGTGGTCACCAATCAGCGCGAGCAGCAGGTGGCGGTCATGGACCAGAAGATGATGTTCCGCTAGGCCTGCGGCCGGCGTCTCTTCTATGGCTCGCTCTCCCTTGGGTCGCTACAGACTTCCAAGTCCGAAAGGCTGCTAGGTCGCGTTATGACGGACAATACCCACTTTGCCGACATCGATGTCGGTCACGAAGTACCGCCGTTGCGGCTGACACTCTCGGGCGAGCAGGTGAAGCGCTATGCGATCACCGCACGCATGCCGGGCGGTCGCTTCATGAGTGACGAGGAAGCACGTCACGAAGGGCTCCCCGGGCAGATCGTGCCCGGCAACATGAGCCTGGCGCTGTTCTCGCGGCTGTTGAACGAGGCGTTTCCGGGCACGAACCTGCGGCGGCTGAGCGCAACGTTCCGCGGCCTCGTGCGTCCGGATGTCGCCTTGGTCATCAGCGGCGTGGTGACCGAGAAGCATCGCAGCGATCACGGCGACGTGATCGAATGCGATCTCGTCCTGGAGAGTGCCGAAGGTGACCGCCTGGTGACCGGCACGGCGAGTGTGCAGTTGCCGCTGTGAACGCGCCGGTGTTGCGCAGCAGAAGGGAACGATGCGGAATGAAACAGGAGCACGTGGGACTGCAGATGGGGAATGAAGTGCGCCAGCAACTGCTGCACCTGCTGGTGACGCACTCGTACAATCGCGCCTCGTACGACAAGTTCGAGCTCACCTCCGGCAAGCGCAGCAACTTCTACATCGACTGCAAGACAACCACCATGCGGGCCGCGGCGATGCCGTTGCTCGGGCAAGCGGTGGCCGCGTTGCTGCCGGCGGAGACCGAATCGGTGGGCGGGCTGACACTGGGTGCCGATGCCATCGCCGGCGCGACGGCTTATTACTGTCAGAGCAGCGGGCGGGCGGTCGACTCCTTCACGGTCCGCAAGACCGCCAAGAGCCATGGGATGATGAAGTTCATCGAAGGCTGCCCGGGGACGCGCGTCGTCGTGTTGGATGACGTGGTCACCACGGGCGGGTCCACCATCGATGCCATCAACAAATGCCGCGACGCCCGGATTCAGATCGTCGGGGTCGTGGTGCTGGTCGATCGGGAAGAAGGCGGCATGGCTGCGGTGCAGGCCGCGGCGGGCCCGGACATTCCGGTTGCCGCGCTCTTCAAGAAGTCGGAGCTCGAGGCGCATTGGCAGTCGTTGCAGGTAGGCGCGGCGGCGACGACAACCGAACCTGGTGCGACCGCCACGTGATTCGCCGCCGGGTGACCGGGAGCTGGAGAGACAACAGACAACAGACAATAGACGGACAGACAACAGATCCAACTCGGACGTGAACAGCACTCGGCGGTGAAGGGGCGGGCTTGCCCCGGCTTGCTGCCTCGGTCACAGTGTCGACCATGTCTTCTCCTGAGGCCGCGGCGCCGCGCCGAAAGCCACCTTCCGATCCGTTCGGCTTCGACCCGGATTTTCAGGCGCGCGTGCGTCCGTACGCCGAGTTCTTTTATCGGCGCTATTGGCGCGTGCAAACGGATGGCCTGGAGCACATTCCTGCGACCGGACCGGCGTTGCTCGTCGGCAACCATTCCGGGGGGATTCCGCTCGACGCGGCGATGATCGGCGCGGCAGTGGACCTCGAGCATCCGCAGCACCGCCTCGTGCGTTTTCTCTATGATCGCTTCGTGGCGGCGATGCCGATGATGGGCGATTTCTATAACCGCATGGGTTCGGTGGTCGCGTCGTTCGACAACGCGCAACAGCTTTTGGAGCAGGGCCACGTGGTCGGCATCTTCCCCGAGGGTGTCGCCGGCGTCGCCAAGGGGATTGGGCAGCGCTATCGCCTGCAGCCGTTTCACACCGGCTTCGTACGGCTCAGCCTGCAGCTGCGCGTGCCGATCATCCCCACCGCGGTCGTCGGCGCGGAAGAAACGTATCCGGTCATCGGCAAGTTGCAGCGGCTGGGACCGCTGAAGGAATTGCTGAATGTCCCGTATCTCCCGGTGACGCCGCTGTTCCCGCTCTTTGGCATTCTGGGCGTCGTGCCGCTGCCGACGCGCTGGCACATCCGTTTCGGCACACCGATCCGGCCCTACGACAATCGCCGTCCCTCGGCGCGCCAGCCGCCCAAACGAACGCTCGAGCGGCTGACCGACGAGACGCGCCTGCAGATCCAGACGATGCTGCACACGCTGCTCGCCGAGCGCGAGTCGATCTTCTGACGACAGCCTGCATGTGGCACGTGGCTGATGGCAGGTGGTTGGAACCACGCGCAACGTGCCACGCGCTACGTGCGAGGTAGACGGAGTGCGTGATCCCACGGTTGCATCCCGCCGCCGACTCTGCCATCAGCGAGCCATGACCATCTACGATTTTACGGTAAAGACCATCGACGGACAGGAGCGTTCGCTGCGGGATTACGCCGGCAACGTGGTGCTCGTGGTCAACGTCGCCTCGCAATGCGGCTTGACGCCGCACTATGCGGGCTTGCAGGAGCTGCACGAGAAGTTTGGAACGCGCGGGCTCGTCGTGCTCGGCTTTCCGTGCAACCAGTTCGGCTCGCAGGAACCGGGCAGCGAAGCGGAGATCAAGACGTTCTGCGAGACCCGCTTCGGGGTGACGTTCCCGATGTTCGCCAAGATCGACGTCAACGGCGCCGCGCGCCACCCGCTCTATGCGTTCCTCACCGAGCAAGCGACGCAGCCCGACGGCCCCGGCGCCATCCAATGGAACTTCGCCAAGTTCCTGATCGACCGCTCGGGAAACGTCGCGGCGCGCTTCGCGCCGACGACGGCACCGGTATCGGACGAAATCGTCGGCGCGATCGAACGCGCGCTGTAAGTTGCGCTGCCTCTTGTTTCCATCCCTGAGCGCTCCGTGAGCGGAACTGCTTTTCTCTGAAGCAACCTCTCGACACGGTCCGCGAAAATGCGGACCCTTTTCACGGAAGGTTCCGCCGGCCATTTGGCGCTGCTGATCTGCTGATGAAGGTCTGGCGGCGTGCGCTTCCGCCGCCGAACTTGGTGCAGCGGCTGTCCACACTTGGGATTTGTCGCAGCGCGCCGCGGTTCGTTCGAGACGCGGGCGTGATTGATCGGGCGACTCGCCGGTTGATTCGGACGCCGCGAGGGTTCATTCCTTCACGGCGCTCGAATGAACCCTCGACCGCTGCGAATTTTCGAGCGCGACGCTCGAATAAACCCTGAACGCCGGCAAATTTTTGCTACCGGCGCTCGAATGAACCCTCAAGCGCTGGGAAATTTCTCTCCCGGCGAGCCAAAAAACCCTAAACTTCAGCAAATTTTTGCCGCTTCCGGTGCGGTTTTGTAAGTAGTTGAAACAGCGGTCGTTTCGCGAAAAAACACGCGGCCGAGTTGCGCCGAATGCCGCAGATTTGCATCGCGCGTGCGCCGCCGGTGATGAAAACGCGGGTCGTGTCTCGATTTTGGAGGCAAAATGAGGATGACATGCCGTGAATCGATCACAACGCGCAGGTGTGTGTCACGGAGCGATGCGTTCTACGCCTGCTGCTTCATCAAATCGGCCCGGCGCGTAGAGCATGTTCATCCGTTTGCGTGTTGCGCGGACGTCCTGCACGCGCAATGCAGAAAGAAAGGCGTGGTGGGTCGTCGGCTTGATGATGGAGGCCAGATGTTCGGGCTCCCTCTCCTTACCGGGACTGTCGATTTTCTCGGATGTAGGGGCGATTCGGGAATCGCCCCACGCGCTGCTCCCAGTTCGATGCGCCCTTTCGGGCAGTTCCCGAACTGCCCCCTACAGGCGAGGTGGCCGAACCCGAGAAAATCAACAGTCCCTTGGTAAGGAGGGGATCTGGCACCGTCAGAGGCAAAATGCTGGACAATGGCAAGAGTAGTGTGTCACAACGGTCACCATTCGAATCACCGGCAGAGAAAGGAGGCAGGAATGATTCGTAAACCAGCGAAGCGGCGTGGTGCGGGGCGCACGCGGCAGGTACGCAAAGGCGCGGCGCCGGTTGCCAATGGCCCGGTGCGCAAACGCAAGAACGGCGCGGTGGCGCGGGCGGCGAAGATCGACATCGGCGTTGACGCATTGAAGCATCTGGTCAAACCGCCGGGCGATTATCACGTGATCGCGCGCCGGTTCGCCGACGAGATGGAAGCCACGGGCTTCCGCGGCACGCTCACGCCGCGGCAGTTGCGCATTCTCGTGCGCCGGGGCGAAGCGCTCGCGCAGCTTATCCGACCGGTTAATGCTGCTACCGATGTGGCGTCGCATCCCCAGCCGTGCCCATCGACAAGGAGTCTGCAGGCCGCTGAACACGCTATTGCCGTAACATTTAGTCCGCTATCCAGCACGGCATGAGTGGTTGGTGTGTTGCACCACTATAGGAGGAAATAACGTTGGATTCGGGCGGGAAAACAGCGTACGGTGCTACGTATGAGCCGATGGAAACAAAGGCCGTCTATCCCTCGAGAGGGCGTGCGTCCTAATTGGTTTTCGGCTTGCTCAAGCGCTTGCAATTCTTCAGCGATCCATCCCATGGAAGAGCATATGTACTACGGAGCCCGGGAGCACCGGAGGCCATGGTGAACGGAACCCTCATCGGGTTGTTTCGCTGTCGGATGAGAGGATCAACCGCACTCGCGGGTGTCGTGTTGATCATCGTCAGCAGAGGGATTGAGACACCCATCATCCGAGGCTGACAGCTCTGCTAGGGCGCCGTACCGTATGCTCCCTGAAAAGGCGCGGCCAACGTCAATTTACTCGTAACCTTTTTGCTCCCGGCCGGTTATGGTGGATGCAACCATGGCGCGTCGGGACTCGGCATTGACGGCTCCGGGTACGGAGCCGGAGGAGCGGCGATTGGTTGTGTGCCATTGCAATGTTTCCAACAACGAAAGGAGGAAGACATGACCAGCAAAGCGAAACCCATTCCCGACGGTTTTCACGGCGCGACGCCCTACCTGTGTTGCCGCACCGCCGCCAGCGCCATCGAATTCTACAAGAGCGCGTTCGGTGCCACGGAGGTGATGCGTCTGGCGGAGCCGTCCGGACGCATCGGGCACGCCGAGATCAAGATCGGTGACGCGCTCATCATGCTCGCCGACGAATATCCGGACTTCGGTGTGCGCAGCCCGCAGGCCCTCGGTGGCTCGCCGGTGACCATCCATCTCTACGTCGCCGACGTCGATGCCTTCGCCAGTCGTGCGGTTGCCGCCGGTATGAAGGTGCTCCGACCGGTGGCGGATCAGTTCTACGGCGACCGCTCGGGCCGCTTCGAAGATCCGTTCGGGCACGTGTGGATTTTCTCCACGCACACCGAAGACGTGTCGCCCGATGAAATGGGCGAGCGCTACGCCGCGATGATGAAGGCGCATGCGTGAATCCTGGGGCGCAGCACCTCGACTGAAGAGGAG
>CAZTDK010000344.1:0-6914 GCA_964611965.1 uncultured Binatia bacterium (SeqCode)
TTCCTGTTTTATGGGGTTCATCCCGGCCCGCCACCCTGGGGGGGGGGGTTTGGGGGGGTTGGGGGTTGGGGGTGTGGGGGGCTTGGGACGATGGCGCTTCTCTCCTCCGACCGCTTGTGACAGACTCCCGCCATGTCACCGGTTCCGTTCACTGGTTTGAAGCCGCGGGTTTTCGGCCACCGTGGGGCTGCGGGTCTCGCGCCGGAAAACACGCTGCCGTCATTTGCCCTCGCTCTGGCGCTTGGCGCCGACGTGCTGGAGCTCGACGTTCACGCCAGCCGCGATGGCCGCATCGTCGTCATCCATGATCCCAACCTGGAGCGTACAACCAACGGTACGGGGCCGTTGCGCGAGCAGCCTTGGGTCGAGTTGCAACGGCTCGACGCCGGCTATCAGTTCTCGCGCGACGGGCGTGACTTCCCCTATCGCGCCCAGGGCATTCGCCTGCCGGCGCTCGAAGAGCTGCTACTCGCCTTTCCGCAGGTGCCGTGCAACATCGAGATCAAGCAGGCCGACCCACCAATCGCCGAGGCGGTCACCCACCTCATCCGCCGCTTGGGTGCCGAGCGCCGGGTGCTGCTTGCGGCGGAGCACGACCCGATCATGGCAGACATTCGGCGCCACGCCGGTGCGATTGCCACCAGCTGTACCGCGAATGAAGTCGCGGCGTTCGTCTCACGGCTGACGGCTTCGGGCTTTGACGGCTACGAGCCGCCCGGTTGCGCACTGCAAATTCCACCACGCTTCGGCCCGATCGAGCTGGTCACGGCGGATAGCGTCGCCGCGGCGCACCGTTGTGGGATCGAGGTGCACGTGTGGACCATCAACCAGCGCGACGAGATCGAACGCCTGCTCGGGCTCGGCGTCGATGGGATCATGTCCGATTTGCCAGGATTGGCGCGCGTGGTGGTGGATGAGAAACGACGCGGAGAGTAGTCCTTGATGTCTGTCCCTGGTGTCGTGGGCGGGAAGATCGAGCTCTGGCGTTTTACGGTGCCCCTGCCAACCCTCACGCCACCGCTTCGGCAAGCGACTGGCCGCAGGCGGGACAGAAATTAGCGCGCGGCGGGACGCCGCGGCCGCAGATGGGACAGAAGGCGATCCGTGCCGGACGGCGTCCCTCTTTGATCTGGCGGGTACGCGTCGTCGAGGCCGTGTCGAGCGCGGCAATGGCGTCCAACGCCTGCGCGGCGTACTTGTCGCGCACCAGCTTGAAGTCCACGTCCGACAGCTTGCCCATCTGGTAGTCGAACTCGGCTTCCTTGATCGCCGCGTAGGCGTCGACCTTCTGGCGTTCGAACATCTGGCGCGCGCCCGGCGCACGCATCACGGTTGCCCCGCCGCCCTCCTCACCCAGCGCTTCGGCACCAAGGAAGGGCATCGCCACGAACGACGCGGCGGCGACGACGATCACGATACTGGCGAATAACGTCATCACAGTGAGCCTCTATCCATCAGAGCGATCTGCCATCAGCGATCTGCCATTGCGATCAGCCGTCGACGATCAGCCATCAAAGTTCTTCAGCTCCTTCTCCAGAATCTTGTCGTACGGCGATTGCGCGTGCGGCGTCGGCGGTTGTGGAGGGGCCGCTGACAGTGGCCGGCGGCGCGCCGTCCAGCGCATCACCGTCAACCCGACAAATGCGCCGCCCACACCGACCAGGATGAACGGTGTTACCCAGGCAAGCACGTTGAATCCCTGTGCCGTCGGCGACGACAAGATCTTTTCTCCGTACTTGTTGGAGAAGTATGCCAGGATGGCATCCTTGTCCTTGCCCGTATCCATTTGCGCACGGATCTCGGCGCGCAGCGGCATGGCCGAATCACACTGGAGATGATTGCAACTGTGCACCGTGAGCCCACATCCACATTGGCAGGTGAGCGACTCCTCCAGATCCTGAAAGCTGGGCAACTCTCCGCTGCGGACGCGCGCCACGCCCAGTAACGCCACACCGAGGATCACCACCCCCGCAAACACCAAGCGCCACGGCTGGCGGCGAAAGGACATCGTTACTCGGTGACCGCGCCTTCGCGCGGGCTGGGCGCGTACGCCGGGGCAGCGGCGCGCACACGCGTCGGCCAGACGGTCACGCCGGTGCCGATGGCGAGCACGATACCGCCCCACCACAGGAAGCTGACCAGCGGATTCACATACGCCTGAATCGTCGCCATCTTCGTCGGATCATCGTAGCTGCCCAACACAAGGTAGAGGTCGGCGCCCAGCGTCGACCGGATCGCCACCTCGGTGGTCGGCTGCTGCGGCTTCTTGTAGAAGCGCTTCTCCGGCCGCAGCGTATCGATCTGCCGGCCACCCTCGAGCACCGCGATGTTGGCGCGCAGGTAGGCGACGTGCGGGGTCTCGCTCGGGGTCACGCCGTCATACCGCAACGTGTAGCCGCCCATCTGGAAGCTCTCGCCGGGCTTCACGGTGATCTGCTTCTCCTCCTTGAAAGCGGACGTCCCGGTGATGGCGAGGAACATCATGACCATACCGATGTGCACGATGTAGCCGCCGTAGCGGCGCCGGTTCTTGCCGATCAGGTGCGCCAACGCCGTCAGCGGATTCTCACCCATCATCGCCTGACGGGCACGGATGCCGCGATAGAACTCGGCGACAATGGTCGCCATGACAAAGATGCAGAGCGAGAACGATACGACCGCATAGTAGTGGCGCACGCCGGCGATGAACAGAATGAGACCACCCACCAGCCCAAGAGCGGTCGGCACCAAGAAGCTGCGGCGCAAGTTCTTCGCGGAGGCCCGGCGCCATGCGATCACGGGGCCGACTCCGGTGAGAAACAACAGCAGCAACCCCAACGGGGCGTTCACCTTGTTGAAAAACGGCGGGCCGACGGTGATCTTGATGCCGCGCACCGCCTCGGAGATCACCGGAAAGATCGTGCCCCAGAACACCGCAATGGTGATGCCCACCAGCACCAGGTTATTGAGCATGAACGCCGACTCGCGCGACAGCATCGAGTCCAGCTCGTTTTCGCTCTTCAGCATCGGCAAGCGCCACACCAACATGCCGAGCGACAGCGCGAGCATCAGCCCGAGGAAGCCGACGAAGTACGGTCCCAAGCCCGATTGGGTAAACGAGTGCACGGAAGAGATCACGCCGCTGCGCGTCAGGAACGTCCCGAAGATGGTCAGTGTGAAGGTGAGGATCACCAGCACCATGTTCCACACCTTCAGCATGTTCTTCTTCTCTTGGATCATCACCGAATGTAGGAACGCGGTGCAGGTGAGCCACGGCATGAAGGCGGCATTTTCGACCGGATCCCACGCCCAATAGCCGCCCCAGCCCAGCACCAGGTACGCCCACTCGGCGCCGAACAGGTTGCCCAAGCTCAGGAAGAACCACGCCATCAGCGTCCAGCGGCGCGTGGTGCGAATCCACACGTCATCGAGCTTGCCCGAGGCGAGAGCCGCCATGGCGAAGGCGAAGGGAATCGCGCAGCTGACGAAACCGGTGTAGAGCGCCGGCGGATGGATGGTCATCCAATAGTTCTGCAGCAGCGGATTGAGGTCCTGGCCCTCGGCCGGCGTGAACGCCAGACGCTCAAACGGCGGGGTGACGTAGTTGAGCATCGACAGGAAGAACAACGCGATGAGCATCAGCACCGCCGTGACGTATGGCATCAGCTCGCGGTTCTTGTAGCGGTTTTGCAGCAGGACAACCGACGTCATCGATGTCAGAATCAACGTCCAGAAGAGCAGCGACCCCGCCTGCCCGCCCCACAAGGCGGCGATCGTATATTGTAGCGGCAGCGTGCTGCTGGAATAGTGCGCGACGTACTCGAGGTTGAAATCGTGCGTCGCCAGCGCGTGCAGCAACGCAGCGACGGCAATCACCGTGAGCCCCCACACGGCGAGGGCGGCGTGCTCGGCACTGGCGACGAAATCGCGCTTGCGCCAGTACACGCCCGCAAGCGACATACCGATGGCGTAGAGCGCCAGTACCCACGCCACCGCCAGAGCCAATGCGCCGACTTCGACCATCGCGCTTTCCTTCCTCCGCCCTACTGTTTCGCCGCCACTTCGGCCTCGTACTTCGAGGGACACGAGGTAAGGACGTTCTGCGCGTACAGCGTGCCCTCGCGATACTTGCCCTCGATGATCACATCGCTGCCACCGGCAGCCTTGAACATATCCGGCGCCACGCCGACGAAGTGGACGGGCACGCTGTCACTCGGGGCGCCATCGCCTTTGAAGTCCCCGATGCGGAAATTCAACTCCTCGCCTGACGACGTCATCTGCTTCGTCACGCTCCCAAGTTGCACCCGTCCTGCAACGCGCACCCCTTCATTCGCGAGCGCCTCCCGCTTCGGGAGAAATTCCTCGATCGTCAGGTAGTACACCGCCGTCTGGCGGACTCCAGTGTACATCAAATACGCCACCGCGCCCGCGAGAATGAGCGCGCCGACGAGAAAGCGTTTCTTTCGGTTCATTTGAATGACTCCCACGCTAAAGCATTCGCCTCAGCCTTTCAAGCAAGCCATGGGCCGGGTTGCGGCACAGATGAAAATTCGCCGGAACGCTTGCCTCCTTTTCCCATGGTTGGTATTCAGCGACGGGCTGTCGCGCGGGAATTTGCACGCGCGCGAAAATCACGAGCATCGCCATCCCATGCGGTTGGCGGGGGAGGAGACTGCATGAGGAGACCACTCGGCGCGCGTCGTGCCACCCTGTCCGGATCTAACGCCTGCGGCCAGCATATTTTCCACGGTCCGCCCCCCATGGGGTCGCGATGAAGCTCCAAGTCCGACAGGCTCCTAGCACCCGTGGTTTCTTGCTTGCCGTGCCGGGGTTCCTGGCGCTGCTCCATCCGGCCGCCGCGGCCTCGAAGCCACAATCCCTTCCGACATTGGCGGCGCAGGCACCGAACTCCCGCGAGGCCACCGCCAGCAGCGCGACGCTCCCGAAGCCGCATCACAAGACGCGGAAGAACGCCACGCACGTTCGCCACGCCAAATCCGGCAGGTCCGTCACGGCAACCAATCCGGTCGCCGGCACCACCCTCGCACAGCACACGCGGACCAACCATGCGCACCACGCCCAGGCACACCGCCAGGTGCGCGTCGCCGCGCACTACCACGACGCGTCAAAACTGGTCATCCCACAAGGCGACGGCTCGCCGGTTTTGGGCATTGCCGCGCACTACCTCGGTCGACCCTACCAGTTCGGTTCAGAGGGCAACGCCTTCGACTGCTCCGGCTTTGTGCGCACCGTGTTCGCCCATATGGGTGTCGAGCTGCCGCATTCCGCGCGCGAGATCTCCGCCTTCGGCGAGCGCGTCGCGCGCGACGCGCTCGAGCCCGGCGACCTGGTCTTCTTCCACAACGCCGAGCACGGGTACGCCACCCACGTCGGGATTTACGTCGGCGATGACAAGTTCGTGCACGCGGCCCGCCGCGGCGGCCAGGTGCAGGTCGACTCGCTCACCACAACGTACTACGCGCAGCACTACTTCTGCGCGCGGCGGCTGGAAATATAGTGACGAGCGACGAGTGAAGCGCAGGTTTCCTGCTCATCACTCGTCACTCGTCACTGTCTCTCCTGGTCCGAAGCAGACGCCGCGCTTTGAGGCGCGGATGAAGTCGATCAAGTAGCGGACCTCGGGCGTGCACGCGTCCGACTCGACCTCGGCAAGGGCGAGTCGCAGATTGCGTTTGTGCCGAAATAGCCGGGTGAACGCGGTCTGCACCCTGCGAATCTGCGGCGCCGAGAAACCGGCCCGCCGCAACCCGACCCGGTTGAGGGCGCGCACCGTGTGGGTGCCATCCATGATGCAGAATGGCGGCACATCGCGACTCGTCCGGCTCAAGCCGCGCAGCAGCGCCAGACGCCCGATGCGCACGAATTGGTGGACGACGCAATTGCCGGAGATGAAGGCCTGGTCTTCCACGTCGACGTACCCGCCCAAGGTGGCCCCGGTGGCCAGAATCACCCGATTGCCGACGCGACAGTTGTGCCCGATGTGCCCCATGGTCATGATGAAGTTGTCGTCGCCAATCGACGTCGCGGATCCCGCCTTGGTACCACGGTGAATCTGCGCGAACTCGCGAATCACATTGCGCTGCCCGATGCGCACATAGCTCTCCGCCCCGTCATAGGCGAGATCCTGCGGCGCGTCACCGATCGCGGCATGCATGTGAATCACGTTGTCCGTCCCGATCTCGGTCCATCCGGTCAGCACAGCATGCGCGAGCACCCGCGTACGCGCGCCCACCTGCACCGGCCCATCGATGACAACGTACGGGCCGATTTCCGCTTCCGGGTGCACGCGCGCCCGCGGATCAATGATTGCGGTCGGATGTATTGGCATCAGACGGAGCGGGGATCGGGGCTGGGGTGTTGGGTGTTGGGCTCGACACCCGACGCTCGAAAGCCGGCACCCCCAGCAACCGCTCGGAGTCGGCAGTGTCTAGCGACCAACGGGAGCGGCCCATAGAAAAGACGCCGACCGCAGGTCCTAGTGGCTGGTATCGTCGCCATCATCGGTCGGCTCCGGTTCTGTCTCATCGACATGCGGCCCTGGGATGCGGTAGCGCTCGCTTGCCCAATTGCCGAGATCCTGCATGCGGCAGCGTTCCGAACAGAACGGGCGATGCGGATTGCCGGCCCATGGGTGCATCCGCCGGCACGTGGGACAACGCACTTCCTTCAACACGACCGCATGATGACACGCCACGCGTCGCCTTGCCACCGGTGCCTGCGGCCGGCGTCTCTTCTATAAGCCGCTCCCGTTGGTCGCTATGCGGTGCCGTCACAAACATTTGACTCAAGCGCAGCATCTTTCGCTCGCAGGATCCGAAGCAGATCCCTCCTCTACGCCTCACGCCCCCGATCTGAGAGGAGCACCCGCAACGACAGCCCGCAGCGACCCAACGGGGAGCGGCCCATAGAAGAGA
>CAZTDK010000345.1:0-6902 GCA_964611965.1 uncultured Binatia bacterium (SeqCode)
AGATCGCATGCTTATCCGGCTCCCAGTAGGCCAGGTCCAGATGGCCGTCGTGGTTGTAGTCCCACGGCACAGGGATGCCGGTGGCGGATCCGAAGGTCGCTTGCGAAATGGGGCCATCCGGAGCGCGACGCCAGTACCATGTCTGGTTGCTGCGCTGCCACAGGGCGATCTCATCGTAGCCGTCGCCGCCATAGTCGCCCGGCACCAGGATGTCGCCGGAGCGACCACCCCATTTGAAGGAGACGTGCTGGCCGGTGTTCAGGCTTTGCAACGTCACCACTCCGGTCTTGAGACTCCATAGACCAAGGTCTCCGTCGGACCCTTCGAGAAAGCGTCCCGCGAACGGCAAGGGGAGATCCTTTTGATCGACAGTAGGCCCGGCCAACTTGCGATCGACCGCAAGCAACCATTCGCGCGACCGCGGTCGATATGCCAGGTGACTGTCGAAGCCGCTGTGATGAACATCGGCGATGAACGGGATGTCCCAGTCCCACAGCCAATGCTGGTACTCCGGTTGCCAGACGCCGCTGAAGGAGTCGCGGTACGTCCAGGCCCAGCTGTCGCGCTCGATCAGGTCGTCGATGCGCTTTCCAAGCCGGAAGTCGGTGTCCGTCATGCGTCCGAGGAGAAAATCAACCCGCGGGTCGCCGGGAAACTTGGCGACATAGAGCGGAACGAACTCGCCGCGCAGCTCCTCCGGCAGTGCGATCGCTTCCGTGCCGACGAGGATTTTCTTGGCCGCATAGTCGTAGAAGATCAGGTCACTCTTGCCGTCGCCATCCCAATCCGTCGTCGTTTGAGACACGATCTTGGGACGCCAATAGCGTTCGATGTCTTGATCCAGATCGGCGGTTGGCTTCTCGATGGAGTAGAGAACGCGTCCCCCGCTTTCCAACCGCGGCTTGAAGTACCCTTCCGCGACGAGCTTTTCGAAGCGGCTGCGCACGATCACCGGCACCAACGCCATATCCTCGGCGGGGCGCGTGTAGAACCACTTGGTGCCGGATTCTTCCGCCGCACCCGGCACGAGCCGCGCCACGCGTCCATTTTGGACGAAGCGGCGCGCTACGAACGGCTCCGCAATGCGGAAGCCGATGCCGGTACGTTCGAACCGGCTGGGTGTCAACGTGAATACGCTGCCGCCGTACAGGAGCAGCTCGCTGAGGTACCCGTGCCGCCGCTCGTCGGCGGAGGCGTCGAAGAAGGTGTCCCGATTGCCGCGCTTGAGCTGACGCAGCGTATCGCCCATGCGCACCTCGACGGAGTTGGCGGAGTATGGCGCATGATAGAAACCGAGCCACCCATGGTCGCGACTGAAGGAGTTGGCATAACAGAACGCCACAGGAGAAATGGCGGTGGCAACGAAGGCCGGCAGCAGCACCCAGATGCGGGGGGTGCGCCAGAGATAGGCAATCCCGAAGACGGAAAGCAGCGCGAAGCCGAAATGGGCGCAGAAGAAAAACTTGCTGATCTCGGTGAACTGCTCGATGCCGCTCGTCTCCGACGAATAGAACATCAACTGGGGCACGAGGTAGCAGAACGCCGTGAAGACGGTGAGCGCTGCGAACAGCAGGTTGCGCTCCGTTGCCTGCGGGTCACGGCGCCACCGGTGCAGGCCCCACGCCAGCACCGCCAGTAAGAGCGGCAGGCCGAAGCCGGCAAGGTTCCAGTGCAGAAAACCGCTGAGTCCGCCGGCAGCGTATCCAAAGCTCTTCCGCAGCGTCGCGAAGTCGCCGCCGCCGTACTCGGGCCCCCTCGCCAGCATGCCTCCATGGAGGAGCGCCAGCACCGCCAGGCCACCGCTGAAGCACAGTCCTTGAAGGAACCGCAACCATGTGCGCTGTGCGAGCCACGCGCCGAGCAAGCAGAAGGCGGCGGTGGCGGCCATCACGCCGCCGAACACGGCGTGCCCGAGAAAGAGAATGCTGAAGGTGACGATGTTGAGGACCAGCAGCGGCAGGTGGAAATCCTGCCGTTTCTGCCAGGTGCAGAACAGGTAAAACGCCACCACCGCCAGGGCGATACCCAGCGATACGGCGTGCTGCTGGAACTGCGCCGCGATGTCCCAGGGCAGATTCGACAGGCTGCCGTCCGCATTGCGCAGGTGCATGCTCGGCACCCGCGCGACCGCGAGCAGGTTGTCCAGCCAGCCCGTTGCCGCCTCGTAGTGATGAATCAACTCCGACGGCGGCGGCAGTTTCTCGTATCCGCCCGTGCTGTAGGCCTCGAGGCGCGGCAAGTAGAGCCATGAGAGCCCACCACTCAGCAGAACGGTAAAGCCGCCCCAGACGCTCAGCACGGGGGCGAAGTCGAGCGCGCGCAGCCAGAAATAGATGAACAGGAAGACGAACACCCAGAGGCCGGTGCTGACGAGGTCGATACTGACATTGGCCGAAAGACCGCTGAGCCATTCCAGCGTGCCGCTGAGGATGGTGAAGCCGTAGTGGTACTTGATGACGATGTCCGGAAGCGCATTGTGGCGCGGTGGAAACACGCCCTCCGCGAACTGGTTGGGGGCGGTGAGATGGATGGCGCTGCACACGGCCTCGTCCCAATAGTTCGTACTCACCGCGAGCAGCCACTGCGGCACGCCCAGCACGAGCGCCATGAGAACGGGACCCACCCAGGCGCGCCGGCTCGACCAGAGGGCGGAGAGCCCCAGTCCGGCGCGCCCGCTTACCGCGAGCCAAGCGCCGGCCGCGCCGTTCAGCGCGACATAGATGAGCACCGCCGTAATCGAGTTCTCAAGCGCCCGCCCCAGCAAGTTGACGAACGTCAGATACCCCACCAGCGCGAGGCCGATCGACAACAGCAATTGGAAGAACGGGCTCGTCTTCCGGTCCTGCAGCCACGCGGCCAACCACCAGGCGGGCAGCAACAGGACGACGACAAAAGCGCCGCCGAGTGTGAGACGAAGGACAACCGAGCCCACAGCAAAAAACGAAATCATGAAAGTCCGAGTCGACGATTCATGCCCTGAGCAGGCTCTCGGATCGAGCAGCCCCTAGCGATCAATCCTGCCCTGAGGATCCCCGAAAGGGGGGAGCGGCCCATGGAAGAGACGCCGCCCGCAGGGTCGCAGGTCCGGTCAGTTGGAATCCCCTGTCGCGATCGTTGTGACGGTAGTGCCGACCGCATGCCGCGCCACACGCGGCTCTTGCTTGAGCAGGTAGATGGGCCGTCCCTTCACTTCCTCGAAGACGCGCGCCAGGTATTGGCCGATCAAGCCGATGAAAGCGAGCTGGCAGCCGCCAAGAATCAACGTCACACCGATCAATGAGGAGTAGCCGGGAACCAGAGCATGCAACACGTACCCCTGAATCAGGGTCCACGCCAGGTAGATGAAGCCGAACACCGTGATCCCCAATCCCACACGCAAGGCCAGCCGCAGCGGCTCGGCGGAAAAAGAAAAGACGCCGTCCAGCGCAAACGCGATCATGCGGACCAGGCCATATTTCGACCGTCCCGCGGCGCGGCGTGGCGCTTCAAAGAGGACGAGTGTCCGGGGAAAGCCGACCCAAGAGACGAGCCCGCGCAGGAAGCGGTGGCGTTCAGGCATGGCGCGCAACGCTAGACACACGCGGCGGGAGATCAGCCGGAAGTCGGCGCCGCCCGGCGGGACCTTCGTGCCGCTCAGCCGGTTCATGAGGGCATAGAAGCTCCGGGAGGTCAGGCTCTTGAACCAGCCTTCGTCCTCGGTGCTTTGTCGGATTGCCGACACCACCTCGTACCCCGCACGCCACTGGCGTATCAGTTCGGGAATCAACGCGGGCGGGTGCTGGAGATCGGAATCCATCATGATCACGGCGTCGCCGTCGGCGCAGTCGAGACCAGCGGTCAGCGCGATCTGATGCCCGAAGTTGCGCGACAGCGAGCACACACGCACGGCGGGATCCTGCGCCGCGATTTGGTTCAATTGCGCCAGGGTGTCGTCACTGCTGCCGTCATCGGCGAAGATGATCTCGACGTCGAGGTTCTCCAGCGCATCGAGCACCGCGCGCAGCGACCGGTAGAAGAGCTCGATGACTTCGGATTCGTTGTAACAGGGGACGACGACGGACAGCAGGTTGCGCGCACCGGCAGCGGTTTCCTCCGTTCGAGGCGGCACGGGGCCGCG
Organism: uncultured Binatia bacterium (SeqCode); assembly: GCA_964611965.1. Classification (GTDB taxonomy): domain Bacteria; phylum Desulfobacterota; class Binatia; order HRBIN30; family HRBIN30; genus CAZTDK01. The sequence continues at coordinate 4,118 of CAZTDK010000345.1, forward strand.
GTTCATAGGAGTCATGCGTCGTGGCGCCTCATAGCAAGAGTCAATTGGAGGTGCTAGGAAAATCGGCCATGTCCGAGCCGTGCCCCCTGTGTAAATCCGCCGGCGTTCGCGTCAAGTATCAATTGACAGGCTATCATATCGCCGAATGCGGGAACTGCGGTCTCGAGTACAACGATGGATTCCGCGGCGGCGGTGATGACGCGGGCGTCTTCTCCCAGGGGTACTATACCGTGGCGCAGGAGGACGCTTTCAAGACGCAGTTCGATGACTACACCCAGGACCCCAGCGCTCCGGTCTACCGCCAGTGGCTAGAGCGCATCGAGCAGCGGGTCCCCGTGGGGCGGATTCTGGACGTGGGGTCGGCGCTGGGAACCTTCCTGAAGATCGCCGAGACGCGCGGCTGGAAACCACAAGGGGTCGAGATCAGTCGGTTTGCCGCGGAATTCGCGCGCGACAAGCGCGGCCTTTCGATCTTCAATGGCGATTTGGAGAGCTTCCAGAGCGCCGGTGATGCCTTTGACGTGGTCACCTTCTGGGACTCCATCGAGCATGTGACGCAGCCGCTGGCGAATCTGCAGACGGCGGTCCGCTTGTTGCGTCCCGGCGGGCTGATCCTGTTGACGACGGACAACTTCGATTGCTTGATTGCCGACGTCGCCAGGCTGGCGTATCGCGTGAGCCTTGGAAAGATCCGCTATGCGATGGAGCGCATTTTCATTCCGCTGAACCGAACCTACTTCACCGAAGACAGCTTCCGCGCCATGCTGCAATCCTGCGGGTTGCGGGTCGTGGTTTTCGAAAAAATGGAATACCCACTCGACAAGATCCGTACGAGCCTGGCCGAGCGCTGGATGCTCAAGAGCTTCTATGCTGCGGCCCGCCTGCTCGGGCGCGAGGCTCAGGTGACGGTGGTCGCCGAAAAGATCGCAACGTAGGGAGCGGTTGCGGCCTCCTCGAAGAGTCGGGAGGCCGTTTGTCACTGCATCGGCTCCGGTGGACATGCGGATCATCCAAATCAGCAACGGCGAAGACGAGAAGCGTTGGGATCTCTACGTCGGCGCGCGCACCGCCAGCGTGTTGGATCTGTCGGCGTGGCGCCGGATCGTTGATCAGGTTTACGGCATGCCCGCCCACTTTCTCGCTGCCGTCGACGAGGACCGCATCGTCGGTACGCTGGGGCTTTTCGAGGTCAAGCATCCGCTGCTCGGCCACTATCTGGCAACCGCGCCGTTCGGCAACGACGGCGGGCTGTTTTTCGACAATGCAGAGGCGCAGACGGCTCTCGCGAGCGAAGCTCGAAACGTCGCCGACCGGCTCGCGGTTGACTACCTGGTGATTCGAACCCGCGATGTCGATCTCGACGACTTCGCGGTCGACCGCCGTTACAGCACTGCCCTGATCGATCTCGAGGGCGGCGCCGAAGCCGTGTGGAAACACCGCTTGCCGGCCAAGACGCGCAATCAGGTGCGGCGGGGCATGAAAGAGGGGTTCGCGGTTGAAACCGGTCCCGCCCAGCTCGGCCCATTCTTCGATGTCTTCCACGCCCATATGCGCGATCTCGGCTCGCCCGCTCATGGTCGGCGATATTACGACTCGATCGTCGAGCAATTGGGAGACCGCGCCGAGTTCTTCGTCGTCAGAGATGGCAGCGAGCTGGCGGCGGGCGCGTTGCTCTTCTGGATCAACGGCACCACCACGAACTATCACACCGTGGCGCTGCGAAAATTCAATCGGCGCTGTCCGAACTATCTCATCTATTGGCGGATGCTCGAAGCGAGCTGCGTGCGCGGCTGCAAGTGGTTCGACATGGGGCGGTCGCAAACGGATAGTCCCAACTTCAAGTTCAAGCTCAACTGGGGACCCCAGCCGGTGACGCTGCACTACAACTACTATTTGCGGACCGCGAAAGAGATCCCGTACGTGTTTCACAAGAATCTCAAGTATCGATTGCCGATCGCCGTCTGGCAGAAACTGCCGCTGTTCGTGACCCGGCGCCTCGGCCCGCACTTGATTTCGGGGCTGGTCTGATGGCCGGCCTCTTGGTTGTGAACGCCGATGATCTGGGTGTGTCCCGGGGTTCGACGCTGGGCATCATCAAGGCGCATCGGGAAGGCATCGTTACCAGCGCCAGCCTCTTCGTGACTTCGCCATCGTACGGCCATGCCTTGGAGTGCCTCCAAAGCTGTCCGGATCTGGGCGTTGGACTGCACTTCACGCTGACCGCCGGCAAACCCGTGAGCCCGCGCCACCAGATTCCACTCTTGATGGATGACCAGGGGTTCTTTCGTTGGCAATTCGTCTCCTTGTTGAGAGCCGCGGCATTGCGGCAGCGAGCCGATCTGCTCGAGCAGGTGGAGATCGAGTTGGAAGCCCAGTTGCAACGCATGATTGGCGACGGCGTGCGGCCCGATCACATCGACGGCGAGCGGCACGTGCATCTGATCCCCGGAATCTTCGAGCGTGTCGTCGCCGCCGCCAACCGACACAACATCCGATTTGTGCGGCTGGGGCGGGACATCGGCACCGGTATCCTCGGTTGGGAAGATCTGCGCGGCCTGCTGCTGAACGGCGGGTTCGTAAAGCTCTGGCTGCTGTCTGGCCTTTCGAAACGCAACCGCGGCCGCAGCGGCGGCCGCACCCTGAACACGGACCACTTCGCGAGCTACCTCTATTCCGGGCGGCTTGACCTGGTGCTGCGGCGGATACTCGATCGCCCGCCGCTCGCCGGCGTCACCGAGATCATGGTCCACCCCGGCATACCGGAGGAGAGCCTGGGCGTCGACCA
>CAZTDK010000346.1:0-6897 GCA_964611965.1 uncultured Binatia bacterium (SeqCode)
ACTATCCACTTTGAACCAAGCTAGGTGTAACGTTGCATCCCGCGCCCACGCCCGTGCCCTACGCCGTGTGCGCCGCTGAGTCGTCACCCCGGCGCTTTCACGTTCAGGCGGCTGCACCTCACGGTTGCGAAACAACGCTTCGAATTTATCGGCTCCAAGCCATCCGGAAGGAACCATTTCATAGTCCAGGATACGTGGGCGACGGCGTCGACCGTGGTTCAGCCACCATTCTGCCCACAGTGAGTCTAACGAGTCTTCTGGGGGACGTACCCGTTGGGCATCTAGCCACGTCCGGAAGCTCCTTCGGTGACGTTCTGTGTAGTTGTGCCAACTAACGAACGCGGACATTTGGCGCGCTCCAAAGGCTGTCACTTCTTGGCTGAATACCACCTTGAGCGCACGCCACGCGCGTTTGGAGCGCCCAAGCTTCTGCAACTCGGCTTCGGCCTTCTCGCGCTCGGAGATGAGCACCATCCGCAAGGCATCGACAATCTGCGTCGACGGGCGCCCATCCTCCCCGTTGTTCACTCCCCCCGGTGACTTCGTCACGTCTCGCCCGCTGTTGCCTTCCCGGCGAGCGCACGCGCGATCGGTCCGACCGCAGCATCTGCCGCGCGCCGCAGCGGGTTCGTGTCCGCTGACACGTAGCGTCCAGTCATTGCAAGCGTCTTGTGTCCGAGCAGGTCCCGCACCGCAAAGGCGTTGAGCCCGGCCGCGCCCGCAAATGTTCCGACCGTGTGCCGCAGATCGTGTAGATTCACGTCCTCAAATCCCACGCGCTTGCGGAAGCGGCGCCAAAAGCCTTCGACGCTCTGCAACTTAAATGGCTGTCCGGGTTTGCTGCCTGGTATCACGTAGTCCTCGGGACTGGTTTGCGGCAATGCGGCCAGCAGCGCTGCCGCATCGACACCCATGGGCACCGCACGTGCGCCGGCCTTGGCGTCCCGTAGTAGGAGCACGCCGCGGTGGAAATCAATGTCCGACCAGCGCAACGATAGCGCCTCACTGATACGCATCCCGGTCAGCAGCAGCAGACGAATGCACAGCGTGACTTGCGGTAACACCGTCCGGGTATAGTCCGCCTGGACCAGCGCGCCGCCCAGCTTGCGCAGTTCCTCCTCACTCAGGAAGCGGGTGCGCGGCCTCTCGGGAAAACGCTCGACGGCCTTCCGTAGGCACGGATTCGGCAACCGTGAAAACGAGAACATCGAAGACAGCACCGCCAACGCGCGATTGGCATCGATTGGCGTCTTCTTCAGCGACGTGTGCCAGTCCCGTACGTCCTCGGCAGTTATCTCGCGCGCCGGCAGCTTTCCGAACCGCGGCAGGATGCGAGCATCGAACAGGCGCTCATACGTGCTCGCGGTCAGCGGCTTTCGCCGTTTCGCAATCTCCGTCAGGAAGTCCTTCGCCACCGCCGCCACCGACCGTTCCTGCTTCGCTTTGAGGCGGGCTTGCTTGCGTTCAACGGACGGGTTCTCACCCTTCGCCACGGCGCCTAGCCGCTGCTTGGCCAGTAGGCGCGCCTCCTCACAGGTCAACACGCCATGGCGCCCGAGCGCCAGTCGCCGCGTACGCCCGCCCGCATCGCGATACTGCACAACGTAGGTCCGCACGCCCGATGGCCTGACGCGCACGCCGAAGCCGCGCAACTCGGCATCCCATCGCCACACGTCGCGCCCGCGTGCTCGCTGAATGGTACAAACGACGCGCTTGCTCAGCTTCGTTACTGGTCGCTTGTCGGCCGTTTTGGGAGATTCGCGGTGAAGTGGGATCACCTTCGCCATGGCCCATTGCTCTCTTTCCCGCGGCGCCGTGGAAGCAATATGGAAGCAGATGGAAGCAACCCAGCGCGCCCACGGTCTACAAACATCACGGGACAGATACCGGAAAAGGCATTGTCCTACAAGTGTTTAGCGCTTCAGCTTGCTTTTCTTCGCTCGACGTATACACTGCCGCACAGTGACTGAAAATCCTTGTGTCGAGTGTTCAATTCACTCCCTGCCCACTTTCCTTTCGCCCTTGTGCCACAAGGGCTGCCGCGATGTAGTCCGGCTGCCGCCCGGTGACGATTGGTTCAGTGTCTCGCCATTGGCTTCAAGAACCACGTCCTGTGCAATCCGTTCCGTGGAGCGCAGTTGGCGGCTCGTGGACAACCACCGAGCTACCGCTTCAAGCGGATTGGCAGTCGCGGCGCAGGGTCGGCGGCGATCGTCATCACGCAGCCCTCGTCGTGCCGCCACCAGCCACGGAAGATCCGGCCGCTGTCGCCATGATGGACGCTGAGTGGAGACCAGCTGTCGCATGCACAGTCTCCCCCGATCGTCGCGGCCACTGACCGGGTGTCGAGCCGCAAGCCCTCACGCAACGCCTTGAGCGCGCTCTCCTTGGCACTCCACAACAGCGTGACGATGCATGCTCGATCCGCCGTCGGCGCAGCGGCAATCACCCGCTGCTCATCGTCAGTGAAGTAGTCCGCTACAAAAGCACGGCTGTGCGATTCGATGCGCTCCAGGTCGCAACCAAGGGCCACACCCGCGGCGGCGATGGCGCACAATCCACGTCCGTCAGTGTGACTGAGCGACAGGGTCAGCGGTGCCGGACGCCCGTCGAGGAAGATCTGCGGGGCACCGCTCTCCGCGGCACGAATTTCGACGCCGGCAAGTCCACTCACGCAACCGACATAGGCTGCCAACGCACGCTTCGCCGTCCAGCGGCCGAGCCGCCAGTCGCTGCGGCGTTTGGCAACGGGCAAGCCGGCCAGTGTCGCCTGCTCGCCCGCCGTGAGCCAGCCGTCACCGACCGGCGGGTCCAGCAAGGTTTGCGTCAGCCAATGAATGGTCGCCGGGCACATCTCCAGAGGATCCATTCCCGCAGGATGTCTCCTTTCTGTTGTCGGCAAGGAGAGCTCGCGCAATGCCGCGCTCCACTGCTTCAATGAGATGCGGCCGCAAGTGCTCCGGCGGGATGATGTGATTGAGCGATCCCATCTGTAAGGCGCGGTGGACGCTGTGCACCTTGTCGAACTCATCGGCAACCTCACCGAGCTTTTCCGAGTGAACGGCTTTGAAGGTTTCGTGGAGTTGCGCGCGCAATCCCACCGTCGCCGCGCCGGCCGTCGCCGCGATCTGTCGCTCGAGCGCCTGGACACGCGGATCGTTGCGGGTACGGGCCTCGACGTCACCGGCGAAGACTACCGCAGCCGCGGGCGCGCCGCCGATCACCGACGCGTACGAGCCCTCCAACGCCGCCGCTTCGATGCTTTCGTTGAGCTTCCCGGAAAACACCACGTAGGCGCCGCCGTGATAGCGCGACACCACGCAGAAGACGATCGGGCCCTTGAAGTTCACCACGGCTCGACCGATCTCGGCGCCGTACTCGAGCTGGAGCTCACGCATCGACTCGGGGGAGCCGTCAAAACCCGAGAGATTGGCGAGAATGACCAGCGGGCGATTGCCGCTTGCAGCGTTGATGGCGCGCGCCAGCTTCTTCGAAGCTTTTGGGAACAAAGTCCCCGCCGTCCATTGGTCGGGACCATCCGCCGGCAGGAACCCCAGACGCGGCAGCGGCTGCGACTCGATACCAATGAGGCAGACCGGATAGCCGCCGAGGTGCGCATCCCAGACGACGCCGATCTCGGCATCACGCATTGCCGCCCAGCGCTCCAGCGGCGTGTGGTCCTGGTCGGCCACCGCCTGCATCACCCGGCGGATCTCGAACGGGCGTTTCCGTCCCGGATTCTCCTCGTTCGAGAAGATATCGCCCACCAGCGCGAAGGCGCCACCGTGCGGCGAGGCACGGACGTCGCGGTCGACCGGATCACTGCTGGCACCCCGACGCGGAAAGCGTTCGCCGGCACACACGTACGTATGATCGTAGTGTCGCAGCAAGAGGAGCGCGGCCGCGGTAATGTCGCGCGCCCAATACTGCGCCTGGCCATTGGGGCCCATGATGCGCTCGTATCCGCCGATGCCCTGATTGTCTTCCGCGGAGATACTTCCCGAGTAGTCGAGCGCCTGCTTGCCGGTGAGCACCATGGCGCCCTGCGGGGTCATCACCAGGATGCCGCGCGTGTGGAGCAGCATGGTGGCTTCGGCGTTCCAGTACGGTTGCGCTCCGACGTTGATGCCATTGACCACCACGTTCACTTCACCCCCGGCTTGAGTGAACTCGATCAGTCGGCGCAGGACCAAGGCGATCCAGTCCATGTTTTCGGTGCCGCTCTCCATCGAGATCTTTGCGCCGGCGGATATGGGGAACCATTCCACCGGCACGCGCAGGCGCTCGGCCAGATCCAGCGCCGCATTGATCCGCCGGCACTCGGCCTCGGCGACGGCTCCCATGGCCTTGCTGGGGTCGCCGAGCAGAATCACCCGCGTCATGCCCTCGGGATACTTCGCGGTGAAGTTTCGGATGACGCCGACGACGACGTTGGCCGTATTCTTTCCGGGTGGCCGGTCCACGGGCGCCAGACAGTTGTCGACGCCGAGGTCGTACTCGACGAAATCGCCCGGCGGAAGCTCCCCCTGCGTGCCCTGGCGCGACGGCGTCAGCATGGCGACCACCTCGTACGGATACAGCAGCCCGCGCTGGCGCATGCGCACGACTTTCTGATCGTATTCGCTGAGCGGGGCGAGCGGTCGTTGCGGCGGCGGTCCCGAGGTGACCAGCAGGCCGTGGCCGCCGGGATTCGAGATGCGGAGCACGGCATCCTGCAACCCGCTGCCATCGGGGCTCGGAATGCGCGCACTTACGTCCACCTGCTCGATGCCGAGCCCTTCCGTGGCCGGTGCCAGCTTACGCACGATCTCGCGCAATTCGTCGGGATGCAAGTCTAACGGCGGCCACACATACAGCAGGACACGGTTCCACTGCAGGCGCTCGCGCGGCGGGCGCTGCGATTGGAAGTGGCGGATGCCGGCCAGCGCTTCCATGAGCATGTGTTCGAGGTAGGGCAACTGCACGATGCGGCCGCCGGCATCGCGCACCGGCGTGAGATCGCGGACCTCAGCAATGGCGAACAACCGCGCATCCTTTGGATTCTGCCGCGCCACGGCGTGGAAGAGGTACACGTCCTCAACCGACGGCAAGCGCTGAATCGCGAAGTTGCTCATCCGCCACAGGTGCATCCGCTTGCCCATCATCGGGTGCAGCCCGCGATACAGCTCCTCCTCCGCGTAACCGTCCGCCGACGGGCGGTAGGTAAAATGCTGCACGCCGCTGCTGCCGAGGTGCTCCTCGGGACCCGCCAGCACGACGACGATCCGCCGAATGCGATGCGGGAAGGTCACTGAGTTGAGCATGGCGTGAATCTCACGCTGCGTCCCGTCGGCGGCCTGCAGCGGCTGTCGGGACCACACGTAGAAGTCCATCACCACGTCGTGATCCGGCGGCAGCGCCCGCAGCCGCGCGCCCCAGCGCGTCGCGGCATCGGCGAGCCCCGCATACTCGGTGTGCGCGGCCAGTACGTGGATGCGCACGCCCTCGAAAGTATACTCGGCGGTGGCACAGCTGTGCTCGGCCAGCGCCTCGCAGCTCAGGTTCTCGATCTGCCGGATGCGATAGTAGCGTCGGATCAGCACCTGGAGGATGAGCTCGCGCATTGCGGCGTCGGCATCGGCGAGGCGGTCGACGAGGACACTGACCAGCTGTTCCGGGCAGTTGACCAGGGCGGTGAGACGTTCGGCGCGCTCGCCCGCGGCAGCGGAGCGCGCCAGAGCGCGCAGATTCTCGTCCATCTCGGCATACACCTGGCTGCGCGCTTGTTCGAAGAGTGGCTGGTCGAAGTATCGGTAGCGCACTTCGCGGGCGATTTCGCTGAGCACCGCAAAGCGGCCGTGCGTCACCGCGACCAACCGATCCATCAGCGCGCGAAACGCCGCATCAGCATGCGGCCCCAAGGCGTCGACATTCGCCAGCCGCCGCTCGAGCACGCGAAGAATGACCGCACTCTGCTGCTCGGCTCGCTCATGGGACTTGAAGATGCGGAGCAGACTCGCTTCCAACTGCGGCGAGCGCTCGAGGGCGGTGACGCCGTAATGCACCAGTGCACACCGGAGCCGATGAAGAAACGGCCCCGGCAGCCGCGTGCCCTTGTCGTCCAGGCTGCGCAAATACGTGAACAAGTACTCTTCCGCCCGCAGCCCGTCGGGACCGTCCGGGTCGTCGGAGGCGGGCTGACGGCGGAACAAGGCGCTGAGGTCGGCGAAGATCGTAAGAATCTCATCCTCGCCGCGCCGCAATTCGTCATCGTCGACGGGGAGGTCCCGGCAGATTTCCAGGTGCTCGGCGAGCAGGTGCTTGGTTGCAATGGGATCGACGTCGAAGCCGAGCATGAGATGGAACAGGTCGGCGAGATTGCTGCGGCAGCGTTGGCGCGGTGTTTCGCTCTCGCGCGTCACGTGATCGAGCACCGCGAACTCCACCCGCTCGGCGCCGGCGACGGGTTCGTCCGACTCCATCGGATCGAGCAGCAGCAACGGCGCTGCCGTATCGACCTGGACGTTCTGCCGCACCAGGATCTCACGCACGCGCCCGGCGAAGGGCGCAACAACCGGCAGCTCCATTTTCATGGCTTCGAGGACCACCAGCCGCGCCCCGGCCGCGACGATGTCCCCAGGTTGCACCGGAATCGCCAGCACGACGGCCGGCGATGGGGCGCGCACGATGCCAACGTCGTCACGCGCGATGCGGTGTGGCACACCGTCCACCTCAACCAGATGCGTCAGCCGTTGCAGGACCGACACGACCCGGAAGCGCTGTCCCGCACAGCTGATCCAGCGCTCAAACTTGCCGAGCCGTTCTACCTGCACCTCGCCAGCACCGGCCTGGCGCTATCCGGCAGTTACGTTCACCGACATGTGTGGATCGCTGTCGGTAGACGACTGGTTGGCGTGC
>CAZTDK010000347.1:0-6878 GCA_964611965.1 uncultured Binatia bacterium (SeqCode)
ACCATCGGCCGCACTTTGACCTCGATCGGGTGCCGAGGGAAAGGAATTCTTCCAGTACCTTCGGTCGAACTTTGTTGACATTCCGCCGCTGCCGGCGGTACCGTACCACCTTTCGAATCACGTCCGGCGCAATGCGGCAGCGACGGGGGGGCTGAATAGTGGGGTCGAGGCAGCGGCTCCGGATCGGGGATACGATGCAACCTTCTGATACACGATTTGCGCAACGCGCACGCACGTGCGCGGCGGCGACGCTCACCGTGGCTCTGCTGCTGAGCGTTGTACCATCGGCACACGCCGCTTGCGTCGGCGACTGCGGCGGCACCGGGGCGGTGACCGTCGACAACCTCGTGATGATGGTGAACATTGCGCTGGGCTCGACACCGGTCACAGCGTGCACGGCGGGTGATGCGAACGGCGATGGCCAGATCACGATCGACGAGATCGTCGCGGCTGTTGCCGATGCAGAGAACGGTTGCCCCGCCGAGACGCCGACGGCCACACCGACGAGCACGCCGATCCCCACCTTTGCTGCGCATAGCAGCGTCGGCCAGATCTACGTCACCGATGCCCCTGCCAACGTCGCGCTCCAGTTGCTCGATGGCGGCGGTGCGGTGGTGCAGACCGGAACCTCGGATGTCAACGGCTCTTTCATCTTCCGTGGCGTGGCCGTGGGCGATGGCTACATGGTTACCACCGTGGATGGTGCGCAGTCGGGGCCGGTCCAATCACTCGATCCCAACAACCCGCCGGATCAATCGTTCTACGCTCAGCCGGTCGACGCCAACTACGGCTACATCACGACGCGCGACGGCACCAAGCTCGCCATAATGGTCTACCTTCCGGGCCGGATCGATGAGGGGCCCTATCCGACACTGGTCGAGTACTCTGGATACGACGAAGCCAACCCCGACGGCCCGCAGGAGGATCCGTTTGGCGTGACGCTCGGACGGGGCGTCGGCTACGCCGTGGTTGCCATCAACATGCGCGGCACCGGCTGCTCCGGCGGCGCCTTCAACTACTTCGAAACGCTGCAGTCGACCGACGGCTACGACGCCGTGGAAACCATTGCGGCGCAACCGTGGGTAAAGAACCACGCGGTCGGCATGGTGGGGCTCTCCTATCCGGGCATCTCGCAACTCTTCGTGGCGCAAACCCAGCCGCCCCATCTGGCTGCCATCACGCCGCTGTCAGTGATCTCCAGCACCGTTGCCACGCTTGCTCCCGGCGGCATCCTCAACAGCGGCTTTGCGCTGTCCTGGGCGCAGGAACGCGATGATAACGCCAAGGACGCGCGACTCGATTGTGGGGGGCAGCCGTGCGGCCAGCCGTGGGCGGGCCGCTTGATCGCCGCGGGCGACGAGGTCTGTGCGAATAATCAAAAGCTCCGCGCTCAGTCCGTCAGCAGCGTGCAAAGCATTCAGGACAATTACGGAAGCCAGGCATACGACCCGGCGATCATCGACCCGCTTACACCGGCGAAGTTCGTGAACAAGATCAACGTCCCGGTGTTCCTTGCCGGTGCGTGGCAGGACGAGGAAGTCGGCGGCTACTTTCCCACCATGCTCGACAGCTTCACCGGTACCGACAAGCTGCACTTCACCCTGGTGAACGGTGGTCACATCGACGCCGCCGATCCGCCGATCTTGACGCGCTGGCTGGAGTTCCTGTCGTTTTACGTGCGCCGCGAGATCCCGCACCTGCCGGACACCGCGTCGCTCATCTTCGGCGGGCTCGCTCTGGAAATCTTTGGCGTGCCGCATGTCGCCGTCGAGCCGGATCGCTTCGCCAATTTCACCTCGTTCGACGCCGCGCTGGCAAGTTTCGAAAGCGAACCGAGGGTGCGTGTGCTCTTCGACAGTGGCGCGGTTGAAGCCTGTCCCGGCTTCCCCAAGCAAAACTGCCTCGGTGGACCGGAGCCGGCCTTGGAACGTTCGTACACGCAGTGGCCGGCGAATGGTCTGCAACCGACCATTTGGTATTTCAAGGATGGTGGTCGATTGGACTCGTCAGTGCCGAGCGGCGATGGCGCGGATTCCTACATCTATGATCCGTCGCGCGCCCAGGTGACCAGCTGCAACAATTGCGGTTCCGACGTCTGGCTCGCGCATCCGCCGTGGGACTGGCAACCGTTGCCCGACGGCAAGGCGGTGGCATACGCGACGGATCCCCTGCCCGAGACTCTAGCGATGGTGGGCTCCGGGAGCATCGATCTCTGGCTCAAGTCAACGGCGTCGGACACCGACCTGCAGGTCACGCTGAGCGAGATTCGTCCCGACGGTCAGGAGACCTACGTGCAAACCGGCTGGCTGCGCGCCAGTTACCGGAAGACTGACGACGAAGCATCTACGATACTGCGTCCGATCCACAATGGATTTGCGGGGGACATTGCGCCGTTGCCGCCGAATGAGTTCGTCCTGGCGCGCGTCGAGCTCTACCCGTTCGGGCACGTGTTCCGTGCGGGCTCGCGGCTTCGCATCACTGTTGAAGCGCCCGGAGGCGACCGGCCGGAGTGGAAGTTCGCTGCGCTGCCCACCGACGGCCAGGTGATCAACACCATCGGGCGTTCGGCCGCGTACCCGTCGCGGCTGGTGCTGCCGGCGGTGGCCGATGCCAGCATCACTGCGCCGCTGCCGCCGTGCCCGTCGCTGCGCGGCCAGCCGTGCCGCGCGTATGTGGAGACGAGCAACACACCAGGGTGAGCCGGTGAGGCGCAATCCCGAATCCCCGCCATCTCCGGAGGCAAGGGACGTTGGGTGCGGAAGGTGTGGACTTGAGGCTGCGGTTGCTGGTGCTCCGTATGCACGCAACGTCCCCTCGCCTTGGCCGCTTTACGTTGGCGGCAACAAGAGCTTTGCCGGCGCTGAGCATCCGGGAGATTGGCGGCGTTTGCCGTCGGGCGTTTTTGAAGAGTCCGTCTGAACTGGACGTTGTGCGAGCGGGTTGGAGCACGGAATATTTTGCAGTAGGCTCGGAGCCGTTGATGACTACTACGCAACAGCTCTTCGGAACCGACGGTGTCAGAGGGCTCGCCAATGTCGAGCCGGTGACTCCGGAAACGGTGTTGCGTCTCGGCCAAGCGCTCGCTCAGGTGCTGGCGCAGCGCTCGGGTGCCGGGCGACCGTGCATCGTGATCGGCCGCGACACCCGCCGCTCGGGCGATATGCTCGAGGCGGCGCTGGTTGCCGGGGTCACGTCCATGGGGGTCGACGTCTGGATCGCCGGTGTCCTGCCTACGCCGGCGATTGCGTTGCTGACGCGTGACCTCCCGGCCGACGCCGGAGTGGTGGTGTCGGCGTCGCACAATTTCTTCCAAGACAACGGCATCAAGCTGTTCGCCACCACCGGCTTCAAGTTGCCCGATGACGTCGAGCTCGCCATCGAGGCAGTGGTGCTGGACCGCGGCAGCGCGCCGCAACGGCCGACGGGTGCCGGCGTCGGCCGGGCGACGAGCCTTCATGACGCGGCGGAGCGTTATCTGGAGCATCTGCGCCGCGTCCTGCCCACGGCAGTCCGTCTGGACGGCCTGCGTGTGGTGCTCGACTGCGCGCACGGCGCCGCCTATCGCGTCGGCCCCGAGGTGTTTGGCGCTCTCGGCGCCGACGTAGTGGCCATCGGCGTCGAGCCCGACGGCACCAACATCAATGCGGACTGCGGTGCGCTGCATCCGCAGCAGTTGCAAGCCGCCGTCCGGGCGCGCCGGGCCCAGCTCGGTGTGGCGCTCGATGGTGACGCCGATCGTCTCATCCTCGTCGACGAAGCGGGTGAGGTGGTTGACGGTGACGAGCTGCTGGCCATGTTTGCGAGCGACATGCTGGAGCACGGGACACTACGTGAGGCCACGGTGGTGGCCACGGTTATGAGCAACCTGGGACTGGAGATTGCCTTGCGCGCCCGCAGCGCACGTCTGGTGCGCACCGCGGTCGGCGATCGCTACGTTGTCGAGGCGATGCAGCATGGAGGGTACAACCTCGGCGGCGAGCAGTCGGGGCATCTTATTCTCCTCGATCATGGTACCACCGGTGATGGCCTGGCTGCGGCGCTGCGGGCGGCCAGCCTCATGAAGGCGCGTCAACGGCCGCTCGGAGAGTTGAAACGCGTGATGACGAAGTTGCCGCAGGTGCTAGTCAACATCCGCGTCGCTCGCCGCGGCGATCTTGACACCCTTCCCGCCGTCCGGGAGGTCGTCGAGCACGTGCGTGCCACGCTGAAGGCGCAGGGACGCGTCCTGGTGCGCTACTCGGGGACGGAACCGCTCGTCCGTGTTATGGTCGAGGGCGAGGATGCGACGCAGGTTGACGTATACGCGAGGCAGATTGCGGCGACGATTCAGCAGGCGCTGGGTCGGGCATAAGAAAGAGAGGTTCACCACGAAGGATACGAAGACCACGGCGAACGGCGAAGAAGGGAACGTCCATATGAATACCCGGGTCATGAGAAAGCCGTCTATCTTTCCTCTTCGTGTACTTCGTGGCGAGGATTCTCTCTGCTCAGTGACGAGGTGATGGTCGGAGCATGATCAAGCTCGGCGTCAACATCGATCACATCGCCACAGTGCGGCAGGCCCGGCGGACGCCGTATCCGGATCTATTGGCGGCGGCCCATGCGGCGGAGCGCGGTGGGGCCGATGGCATTACGGTGCACCTGCGCGAGGATCGGCGGCACATCCAAGACGTGGATGTCGAGGTGCTGCGCGCCGGCATCACGACCAAGCTCAATCTCGAAATGGCCGCCACCGACGAGATGACGCGCAAAGCGTGCGCGCTGCGTCCCGCGGACGTCTGTATCGTGCCCGAGCGACGTGAGGAGCTGACGACCGAAGGCGGCCTCGATGCCGCCGGACAACTCGACACGCTGCGCAGCGCCGTCACACGTCTGCGTGCCGTCGGGATCCGCGTCAGCTTGTTCATTGATCCGCACGACGTGCAGGTCGCCGCGGCCCACCGTTTGGAAGCCGATGCCATCGAGATCCACACCGGGGCCTATGCGGATGCGTCGACCGCCGCGGCGCGCGCCGCCGAGCTGCAGCGCATCAATGATGCAGCGGGGCAAGCGCATGGCGTGGGCCTGTTGGTCAATGCCGGGCACGGGTTGACGCTTGCGAACGTCGGACCAATCGCCGCCATCGCAGTTATTCACGAGCTCAACATCGGCCACAGCCTGGTTGCCGACGCACTCTTTGTCGGTCTCGAAGAGGCCGTACGTCGCATGAAGGCCTGCATGCGCGCGGCGCGTGCGGCGTAGGGTGCACGGATCCCGAGTCGGAATCAGATCAGCGGAGATCTGCATGATGAGTAGACACGCCGCCAGGGAGTGCAATTCCCAGGCTACGATTCTGGGGCAGTCGTCTGAAGACGACTCAGCGCCTGCGGGAGTCTGTTTCAACGGACTTTGCATTCACCGTAGCCGGAGAATTCCATTCCCCGGCGATGCGCCGGAAGGGCGGTGGCTGCCGGTGCGTTGGGTACTGCGCTTCGGGGGCTCAACGCTATGATTGTCGTGACCGCCGCCGAGATGCGCCGGCTCGATGCGCTGACGATCCAGCGCTACGGCACTCCCGGCCGCGTGTTGATGGAGCGCGCCGGCAGCGGTGCGACGCAGGTGTTGCTCGAACAGTTCCCGCACGTCCGCCGCAAGCGCGTGCTCATCGTGGCGGGCAAAGGCAACAACGGCGGTGACGGCTTCGTCATGGCTCGCCTGCTGCGCCGCAAGGGCGTCCGTGCCGAAGTCGTCTTGCTTGGCAAGGCGAGCGACGTGAAAGGCGACGCCGCACGCATGCTGAAAGCAGTGCGCCGTTCGCGCGTGCCGCTGCTCGAGGTGGCGACGAATCAGGAGGTCGCTCACCTGGCGGCCAGGATTTCAGACGCGGTGTTGCTGGTTGACGCCATCTTCGGCACCGGCCTCAATGCGCCCGTCGACGGACGCTACGCCGAGGTGCTGCATCTGATGAATGCCAGTGGCGTTCCGATCTTCGCCGTCGATATCCCTTCGGGGCTCGATGCGGACCGCGGCCTGCCCCTGGGCGTGGCGATTCAAGCAGAGGCCACCGCAACCTTCGCCTTCGCAAAGGTTGGGCAGGTGATGCATCCAGGTGTGGAGCATGTCGGCACCCTTGCCGTGGTCGACATCGGTATCGCCGCGGCGGCGGTTGCCGAGGTCGAGCCACGCATGCGATTGCTCGATGCCAACGAAGTCGCCCCGCTCGTCCCCGTGCGCCCACCCGACTCCCACAAGGGCAGCTGCGGCCATGTCCTGGTGATCGCCGGGTCGCGCGGACACACGGGCGCGGCGCTGCTGGCGGCGCACGCGGCATGCCGGAGCGGCGCCGGGTTGACCACCCTGGCCGGACCGGCGTCACTGAATGCGATATACTCCGGTGGTGCTCCAGAGGTTATGACGGCGGGGCTGCGCGATGTCGACGGATTGTTGGAGTTCGACGAGGCGGCCGTTCGAAAACTGCTGGAGGGCAAGACGGCGCTGGTCGTCGGGCCGGGGATGGGAACGCACGCGGCCGCGGAGACGCTCGTACGATTTCTTCTCGCCGAGGTGTCTCTGCCGATGGTGATCGATGCCGATGCGTTGACGTGCGTGTCGCGGAATCTCGGTGCGTTGAAGGATGCCCGCGCACGGACACTGCTGACGCCGCATCCCGGGGAAATGGCGCGCCTGCTGGCGGTGGAGACGCCCGCGGTGCAGGCCGACCGCCTGGGAACGGCGCGCTCATTCGCGGTGGCACACAGGTGCGTGCTGGTGCTGAAAGGCGCGCGCAGTCTCATCGCGACGCCGGCGGGCGCCGTCGCGATCAACCCCACCGGCAACCCCGGCATGGCTTCCGGCGGCATGGGCGACGCATTGTCCGGTATACTGGGCAGCCTGCTGGC
>CAZTDK010000348.1:0-6876 GCA_964611965.1 uncultured Binatia bacterium (SeqCode)
GTCGAAGCACGTCCCGCTTGCTGGCGGCGTGGCGCAGCGGGGCGAGCAAAACTCAGTCGATTGCGCACAGGCTTGCCCCGGGCCGCACGCTTCGGTGGTGCACTGCAACGCAATGGTGTTGAAACAGGCGCCGCTCACGGGACCCTGGCACGCAGCGAGACACCCCTGGAGCGTTGCCAGGCACGTGGCGCCGCTGCTGCGCAAGCCCGCCGCACATTGCTCCCAGCAGTCGGGCAGCCCAGCGCCTGTGGGACAACTTTGCAGGCACGCTTGCCCGGCACTGAGCACGTCAGCAAAGCACGTCTGTGCGCTCCCGCTGCACGGCTGCGGACACGTATCCCCGGCCGCCCGTGTTGCTGAACAACTTGTGCCACAATCGGCGTGGGCGGCTCGACACGCCGTATGCGCGCCGCGAGATGTCGTGATGCACCCCGCCCGGCACTGCGCCGCCGTGGGATCGGATCCGCAGCCCTGCAAGCACGCTTTCGCGGCCGTCCGCGCTTGCATCGCGCACACCCGATGGCCACTTCCGCAACTACTGTGACATTGGTCAGCGCGCGCCGCTGGTTGCTGTGCGCTCCAGCTGATTACGATGAGCGTCGTGAAGAGAATGCGGCTGAGCATACTGTGGGCCATCGGTCATCCCTCTCCCCGCCCCCGCGTGAGCGGATTATGCGCCCCCGTCGCAAGCCAGGCAAGGCACAAATTCTCCGCAGACCAAGCCGGGCTCCGGTCACCGAGACGCCCGGAGCGTAACGATCCAGCTTAAGGCCATAGCGACGCCCATCTCGGGGAATTGAATGTTTCTCCGATCATGCGCGGTCACGAGGATGACGAGTTAGGCTCAAACCGGATGCCTGTTCAGACCATTACGAGGCAGGACAGTTGGTGAGGGTGTTGTTCACAGCCTGAGTGATCAGCGAGATGTCGACGCTGCGGCCAGTCGGGACACCGTTCGGACAGCCTGAGGCATCGCTAGAGCCAACAACCGCGTCGGTGCCGACGTCGAAGATCGAGACCATTACGTTATGACATTCCCGTTGGGTTGATTGGAATGTGGCTTGCTCATGTCCCTACGCCGGTTTACGTCTGAGTTCGCCCGCGACAGTTCTAACGCCCTCGCGCACTTGCGCGTTTACATCGGAGGCCTCATGCTAAGGGAAGCGAGTGTGACGGTTGCAGTGTGCGCCACGCTCCTGTGGGCTGGGATCACGCTCGGTCAACTCACATCGTGGCAGACCTGTGATTCCAGCCTGAGCACCAGCCATCCAGTGCGATGGGCAGGCTACTTCAGGGCAAGGTAGCGCTGAATATCGGCAGCAGGTTCCGTTTCGCCGGTGCGGGATAGACGGATTCCCAACAGACAGCCCCGTCGCTCCTCACCACCTGCACCGTGACGGTGGAGTCCAGCGTGAGCAAGCTCGACCCCACCGGTGTTGGGAGATGCAGGTTGGGACCTTTGCCGGTCACGAAGAGCTTGGCCTTATCCATGATACCGGCCGTGAGTGTCACATTGTACAGACCGTCTGGGGTCAGATCTCCGTCGAGGTACTTGTAACCTGTGAGCGTCGGTTTCCAGCACGGTTTGTTTAACGTGCACAGGCCAGCGGCCGGCGCCATGGCTCCAAACTTCAACGTGGGGACACCGGCGCTTATATCATAGATGCAGAGGCGGACGCCGAGTGGACCGAGCACCGGGTTCCCGAAGTCGGCGATACTGGTGAGTCCACCCACGCCGCGCCACCGCCAGCTGAGTTTGTTGTTCCCCTTGGGATCCTTCACGAGCCTCAGCGAGCTTTTGCCGGGTGTCCGGCAGGCAGCCAACGGCGTAATGGCGCAGCCACCCGGCACCTCGGGCGTCGGCGTGGCTGTGGTGGTAGGCGTCAGCGTCGGTGTCAGGGTGAACGTCGCCGTCACGGTGGGCGACGGGGTGACGGTAGGCGTCGGCGAGAGCGTGGGTGTGGGCGAGGTGGTCGGCGTCGACGAAATCGTCGGCGTGTTCGTGACCGTCGGTGTCATCGTCGGCGTCTGCGTAGGCCCCTCGGTGCAGGGCCCCGTCACCGAAACGTTCCGGCAACCGAGCGTCGGGTCGCACGAATCGGTCGTACACTGCAAGCCGTCGTTGCAGTTCTCGATGTTACAGAAGGCTGAGCAGCCGTCACAGCTCTTCGGCAACGTCCCGGAAGCCGCCACGTCGTTGTCGCACTGCTCGGGAAACTCGACTACCCCGTTGCCGCATGTCGGGCACGGCATGAGGCAATTTGGCTGAGTGAAGGTCGTGCACGTGTCGCGCTGGTTCATGGTGGGCGACGGCTTCACCGCATTAGCGGCGAGGATGGCCGGCTTGCGTTGTGGAAAATCCAGCGTGTTCGTCCCATCGGTTCCGGGTGTGGTCGTCTCACCCGCATTTACCTTGCCGTTGATGGTCATTAGCTCGTGGGCGACCAGGCTATTGTCTCCTCCCGACGACGCAGTGGCATTGACGCTCCCGGCGGCGGTAATCGTCAGGTTGCAGCCGATCAGCGTCGTCGTCCCGCCTACTCCACAGCCCAGGATTGGGTCGCAAGTCGGGTAGGCACTCACGTCGATAAGATTGGCGATCGTCAACGCCCCGCTCGTCAGACCACCGGCCTCGATGTCCGCCGTGCCCCCAGCGCTCCCGTAGGAGCGCCCGTTGATGGCCACCATTCCATTGAACGTCTCATCCGTCCCAGCCAACACATCGACTTCGCCTCCAGCCCCTCCTCCACTGGCGTCAAGGACACCGTCGAGTTGAAAGCTCAGGTTCGGTTCGATGTCGATCAAGCCACCGCTGCCCAAGGGGCCGCCGCCGCTCACCGACACGTGGGCGGTCGCGGACGCGCTCTTCTGTACCTGTACGGCGCCCGACGCGATGAGATCAATCTCGCCGGCATCGCCGTCTGGGTCAGCGCCGTCTGCATGGATGCCGCCATTGGCCATCACCGCAATGTCACCGAAATCCGCGGTGAGCGACACGACGTCAGCCCCACCTCCGCCAGAGAACGTCGGCGATATCGCCCCGCTCGCCGTGATCTGGTCGGTGACCTGGATGGAGGTGCCGGCTTCAATCGTGATCGTACCGCCGTAGCCGCCGTCGCCCGTGCCGTTGCCCATCACGATGCCCACCGAGATGGTATCACCCGATTGGGCTGACAGCGTTCCACCATCGCTGCCGCGGATGTCTATGGTTCCACCGAGCAGAATCTTGCCGGTGGCGGTTAGATCGACTTCTCCACCACCGTTGGATTGGTCACCACCCAAGGCCGAGATGAGACTCGTCGATTGAGCGACCAGGTCGCCGCCGGAGGACAGTTGGATGAGTCCGCCATCCACAGCTGGAGAGTTGGTATCGAACCGATCGGCGTTCAGGGAGCCCACAATGGTCATATCCCCCCCCGCGTCGATCTCGATCGAGCCCGCTTGGTCGGTCGCCGACACGTCGATCCGCCCCTGCCCCGCCGCAGCGGTCTTCTGCAGCGTCACGCTACCTGTTGTCGTGATGACAATAACGGCACCCTGATTACCCGGCGGCGTGCTATCAGCGCCACGCCCGTCAATGAATCCGCCGGGGGCGATGACGAGACTGCCGGCCTCGATGGCAATCTGGGCGCCCGGTGCGCTGAGTACGGCGCCGGAGGCATTTGCAGTAATCGTAACGGCGCGTGCGCCGAAATCGAGATCGCACCCTTGGGCCAGCGTGAATCTTTTGGTGATCGAGCATGCTCCGGCGCCGACCGGACAGCCGGGGTCCTGTGCAACGATGTCGGCTGCCGAACACGCGGTCAACGCCAGCGCTGCGCGCCCGCCAGCCAAAACCGCAAGGAGGGCGATCAGTACATGCCAGACAACCGGGCGGCGGGAATCCGTCGCGCGCCGCCGCATCACCGCAATCCCCCTACGGCCAAGTGCAGCACTCCGTCGATCGCACTACCACTGCAACCGATCTTAATCCCCACGCCTAGGCTTGGCTGTCTTCTTCTGAGCGGGCGCCTCATTGAACAGCGCTGCGAAGTGGCCCACCGTGCGCACATGATTTCTACTCGTGCTTGCAGCGGGTCGACCCGCCGCTCACGGGGGCGCAAAAGCGCCAGGATTGTTAGATACCTAAATTGCAAACCATCCAGTTTGTCATGTAGCAGCAACCAGAGTGCCACACGCAAGCGGATTGCCACCCAGCCTTCGAGTTTGATCTTCCCGACATGTGAACCAGACACAGTGTGGTTACGGAAAGACGGCGGGGGCTCAGTCCCCCTTGAGCAGCTTCTGGGTATGGACAGCGGGCGGCCTCCGCCCTGCCGGAGGTTCAGGAGGGCTCAGAGTCTGCCGAAGGGTAGCTGGGCATGCCGCGTTCCAATCCCTATCCTCGCCACCACTGATTCTCAGAGACGTCACGAACCTATGGTCCCGCGCCCAAACCCAGCGGCAACAGGAAGTTGACGAGATCCGTTGTCCCAGATCAAGGGTAATCGTTAGAAACATCGGAGCACCACGATCACGCCGCGCCCATAGACCGAAGTGGGGTAGCTGGTTCGCATGTGCCTCCGAGCATCCTCCGTGGCGAGATGGCTGGTTTCCCCAAACGTCTCTCACTTATTCCTTCGATATGATACCGACTCCTCGTGGAGTTCGATTCCCAGCCGGCGCTTCGGATCATTCTCCATTGTCGCTAGATCGTGCGCTGTCGCCAAGCGCAAGTTTCGCGTGGGCACGACGACGGTAGTACGGCGCCGCGGCGCTGGTACTCCCCACAGATCCAGGTACCGGGACAGCGCCGTTGCTACTCGATGACACTCAGCACGCGCTGTTCGATCCGAACCACACCGCCACCTGCGAGGTTGACACGCTCGATCGCCTTAAGGAACCATACGACGCGAGTGTAGTATGCGGGGGCGATCCGGCTAGGTGGTGCCTTCGAAGACTGCGTCGGACCAGCCGGCGCTCGGTGTCAACTTCAACGGCCTGCTTGACAAACAGATGAGGAGCTTTCTGGGTTTCTTGACTATTCCCACAACGACCGCACACACTTGTCGCTTGGCAAAGACCCGCCCTGCGAACGAGCAGTGTGCCCGCCGTTATCGACGACGGCGAGAGTGGCTTCGCTGCCCCGTGTCGGTGGTCTCCATTACCGCTACGAGTGGCGAGAGGCCGCGTAAACCCCGCGGATGGGATTTTGGCGAGGCACAATCATACGCGGGCCCTGGCGTGGGGCAACCGGGCCATGCGATTCAGCTTGAACGCTGATATTCCCGGAACGTGTCTGATGATGCCGGACATCGCCCAGAGCATCAGCCCGAACAACCCGTGGCCCGACCTGGCGAAGGAGGAGAGGGTGGCGTCGATGCTACCGGAAAACACGCCGGGCACCGTGGTCGCCTTTACGGTGCCGGCGTCGGTGTTGCCGGTGGCGATGGTGCCGTACAGTTGTTGTAATTGGGGGGCACCGGGACGCATGTGGGAATCGGCGGATAGGGCCCGTTCATGACCGGCTGCAGCTTGGTGCCCACGCAGGGGCCGGTCTCGCCGTTCGGACACACGACGCTGGGATCCGAAGCCGCGCCGGCAAGAACAGTGGCGCCGTACTGGAAGTTGACCGGCATGCCGTTTTGCTCGGTGAACGTCCACACTCCCGCCTGAGTCGAGATCGCCGCATTGCTCAAGCGCAGGTCCTGAACGCTCGCGGCCCCGGAGAAATCGGCTCCTTGCAGGTAGGTGCTGTCCAGGCTGGCGCCGCTGAGATCGGTTTGCGCGAACGTGCAGTTCACGAGCTGCGCATTGTCGAGCACCGCACCGGACAAGCTGGCACCGTCGAACATCGTTCCCGAGCAGATCGCGCCGACCAGCGTGGCGTCATCGAGAAGGGCGTCGTCGAGCGTGGCGTTGCCGTACAGATGCGCCCCCGTGAGGTCGACCTGTCGCAGGTCGGCGCTGCTCAAATCGACATTCGGCATGTAGGCGCCGATCAAGCTCGCCGGCATCGTGGAGCTGCCGACCGGTGCCCCGAGGCGGGCGCCGGCGAGGTTGGCGCCCTTCAAGTCGGCATAGTCGAGGTTGGTGCCAAGCAGCGAAGCGCCGTCCAGGCTCATACCGTGCAGATCCCAGGCGTAGAGGTTGAGCCCGTTCATCGAGGCATTGCTGAAGCTGGCGCCGCTGACGACCGCGCCGTCGAGATGCGAGTTGTCGAGGGTGGCTTTGTCCAGGATGGCGGAGGTGAAGTCGGTGCCGCGCAGGTCGAGGCCTGCCAGCAGCGCGCCGGTCAAGTCGGCGTTGCGAAAGCGGGCGCCGGCGAACGACGCGCCGGCGAACTGCGCGCCGGCCAGCGTCGCTTGGTCCAGATCGGCCCCGGTGAAAATCAGCCCGGCGAAGTTGCCGCCCGCCATCTGCGTGCCGCTCAGGTTGGCGCCGGCGAAGCTGATTCCGCTGGCCAGCTGAAACGGCTGCGCGCCGGACTTGGTGAAGATCGCCCCCGACAGGTTGGTCGGATTGCCGGTGCTTGGCTCGACGGAAAAGTCGCACGACTCGCAGACCGTCTGCATCGGTGCGCCGGTCACGAGCGTGCCCGCTGCCGTGAAGTCGGCGCCCGACAAGTCGGCGCCCCGGAACGTGGCGCCGATCACGACGCCGGTGAAGCGCGCCCCGGTCATCGTGCAGTTGGAAAAGTCGGCGCCTGCGATCATTGCCACGAGCTCCTCGGAGCCGACGGCCGCCACGCCGCCAAAGCTGGCATTCGCCAGATTCGCGGCAGGCGTCGGCGAGGGGCCACCGAAGGTGGTCCCGCTGCCGATCTGGGTATAGTTGAAGTGCGCCCCATTGAGATCGGCGCCGCTGAAATCGGTAAAGATGATGTTGGTAAAGGTA
>CAZTDK010000349.1:0-6846 GCA_964611965.1 uncultured Binatia bacterium (SeqCode)
GATCTGATCGGCGGCCATCAGGATCTTGAGGTTGTTGTCGGTGAGCCGGTCGCGCGCCCGCTCTTGCTCGAAGTCATGCGCCACCGTGAAGAACTGGCTCCCCGCTGGGCCGGCCGGCCCGGCGGGCCGCGTCACTTTGAACTTCTCCTTACCGCCCAGATCCACCCACCAGCGGTTGGTGACGGTGGGCTTTTGCACCGCCTTCTCTTCGGCCGGGCGCTTGGCCATCTCACGCGGCTCGCAGGCGGCGCACGGCGCTGCGATGCGCGCCGTTGCTCAAGCCGCGCTCCATCCGGGCCGCGAAGGTGTCCGCCTTGCGCTCGGCGTCAGCCCAGAAGACGTAATGCCCAAGCTCGTGATACACGGCATTGATCCATTGCTTCTCGGAGTTGTACTTGCGACCGTTCTTCCAATTCTCCGGATGCACCATATGGATCTTACCGTTCTCGTACGTTTTGCCGGCGGTGCGCCCCCAGTCGATGTACTCGAACCATTCGACCCGCGGGCGCCTCAAGTTGAAGAAGCGACACACTGCTCCAACCGCCCGGTTGAAGTCCGCTTCCCTGTGCGTGCGAAAGAACAGCATCAGATATCGGTGGATTAGCCGCCGCTCGCGCAACGGCGGTAACATCATTCGCATTGGATCCAGCTCCTGACAAATCGACGGATCGAGCCGGGACATATAGTGAGCACGTCCGTGATTGTCAACGCGCCGATCCCGGCGCGAGAAACGAGAAGCTGCTGACAATAATTTGCTTGTAAAATTCATAGCTTCGCCGATATTTCGCATGCATAATCGAACCCGCCGGAGCGGCGTACTCGAACGTGCTCGCCGGTCCAGGCTGGAGGCCTTTTGTCTAGCGTCGTACGATCGCGTCGGCTATGATCCGCGGCCATGTATCCGGTAATCCTGCGCATTGGGCCACTGACCATCTACAGCTACGGCCTGATGATGGCGATTGCTTTTTTGACCGCCGCCTACCTGACCGGCAAGGAACTTACGCGCAAGGGCCTCGATGGGGAGCTGGCATCGAGTATGGTGTTCTGGGCGGCCGTCGGCGGTCTCGTCGGCGCACGCATCTTTGCCATCTTCGACGATTGGAACGGCTTCCTCGCCGATCCGGTGCATAGCATCTTCAGCGGCGCCGGCTTCGTGTGGTACGGTGGTTTGATCGGCGGCTTCCTCGCGGTGACGTGGAACATCCACGCCAACCGGCTCCCCTGGCTGACCACCGTCGATTGTATCTCGCCCGGCATGGTCCTGGGACATGCCATCGGCCGGATCGGCTGCGAGCTCGCCGGCGACGGAGATTGGGGGCGCGAGACGACGCTGCCGTGGGGTCGGGCCTATCCCAACGCCATTGTCGGCTGGAATTATCCGCCGGGCGTCTATGTTCATCCGACTCCACTGTATGAAGTATTGGCGTACACGTTGGTGTTCGCCTTCCTCTGGTCGATCCGTAAACGTCCCCACCCGGCAGGCACGCTCTTTTGGTGGTACCTGGTTCTCGCCTCGAGCGCGCGCTTCTGCATCGAGTTTGTTCGCATCAATCCGCGCATCGTCGCCGGCCTCAGCGAAGCACAGATCATCAGCATCGTCTTCGTCACCATCGGCCTCTGGAAGCTGGTGACATCGGGGGCGGTGACATTGCGCAGCACCTCTCCACTGCAGTCGAAGCTGCGCGCGTCGAAACAATGAAGCGTTGGGGTTTCCCATTCGGCTTCCTGCTGCTCGCGTTGGCGGGTGCCTTCTACTATCAGCAGCACCAGGCCGCCGATCGCGCCGGCTTCCCGGCGCCGAGCTTCACGCTGAAAGACGTCAACGGCCGCACCTATCGCCTCGCCGACCTGCGTGGAAAGATCGTGTTCCTCAATCTCTGGGCAACCTGGTGTCCGCCCTGTCGGGAGGAAATGCCCTCCATGGAACGCCTGCACCGCCGGATGCAAGGCACGGATTTCTTGATGCTCGCGGTGAGCGAGGACGAAGATGGCAGTGCCGCGGTGCGCCCATTCGTCGATCAGATGGGTCTGACGTTTCCGGTTCTTCTCGATCAAGATGGTGTGCTGCCGCCGCGCTACGGCGTGACCGGTTACCCGGAAACTTTCATCATCGACCGCGAGGGGCGCGTCATCCAGCACACCATCGGACCGGAGGACTGGGGAAGTGAGAAATCCTACCGCTACTTCCTGAAGTTGATCGAGCCGGGGCCGGGAACTAGCCAAGCTGGCGGCCAGCATGCGCCCACCGGCAGCTGATGCCGTGCCCGCCTCGCTGTGGCGCACGCGGCGCGGCGCAATAGGCACCACCCTCGCCTGGCTTCCCTCACTCCGAAGCAACAGAGATCACCACCGGGGCACTGAGACTACAGAGGGCAAGGATCTCAGTGGATTTTGCATCGCGTTGCAGAACATCATTCCGGCACGCTTGCCGCTGGAAGGTGCGCTGTCGCGGACCCCGGTGTTCTCGGTGCCTCCGTGGCTCATTCTTTTCTGTGTGGCGTTCACCCTGGTGACTGAGACGCGCGCACACGCCGCCGCGAAGCCCACGTACTCGATTGACTACATCGTCACGATTTCGCAGCAGCATCCGGAGATCGCTCGGGTGCGCTGGGAGCTCTCCGGGGCCGAGGAAATTCACTGGCTACGGCTCGGCTTCGCGGCGAATCGGATCAGCGAGTTGCACGCCAGCGGCACCCTCGAGCCGCTGCCGAACGGTGTCAAATGGATCCCCGGCGGCCCCTACGCGCATCTCACGTATCAGGTGAACATCAACCATGTCCGTGGACAACATGGTCGCTACGACAGCTATGCCGGCCCCGATTGGATCGTCACGCGCACGCGCGACCTTTTTCCGCGCATCGCCGTCGAGTACTACGCATGGCCGAGCTTCGAACCGAAGTCGCGCGCCCGGCTCATGTTCCGGCTGCCCAACGGCTGGCACAGCGCCGCCGCGCTCGGCAGTATCGGAGCCGACACCTATCGGCTCAACGAGCCGGGCAAGACCCTTGATCGCCCACACGGGTGGTTCGCGCTCGGCAAGTTCGACCCCCAGCGTCAGGAGATCGCCAGCACCATGGTCCAGGTCGCGCGGCTGGCAAACCGTGGACTCGCCGCGAAAGACCTGTTCAGCTTCCTCGAAGGGACGCTCCCCGCCCTGAAAAAACTGCTGCTCGCGGAACCGGAAACCGTGCTGATCGTCACGGCGCCGGATCCGATGTGGCACGGAGGTATCAGTGGCGAGAGCTCATTTTACATCCATGACAAGCGGCCACTCCGAACGCCGGACAAGACGTCGCCGTATCTGCACGAGCTGTTTCACGTGCTGCAGCCGTATAAGCCTGCCGCCGACGCGGATTGGATCGAGGAAGGTCTCGCGGAGTTCTACTCCCTCGAGCTGCAGCGCCGCGCCGGCCTGATCGATGCGGCGGCTTACACCCGCGCGCTCGGCTACTTCGAACGTTTTGGAAAATGGAATGTCGACCTCTCGCAGCAGCAGGACAACGCCGCCACCAACAATAGCGCGCCGCTGGTCATGTATGCGCTCGATCAACACATCCAACGGGTCACCGCCGGCAAGCAACGCCTCGATGACGTGGTGATGCGCCTTGCCAAGCAGGGCGGCACGGTCGATACGGCGCAGTTTCGCAAGATCGTCAGCGCGGTCAGCGGCAGGCCGTTCACCAGGTTCTTCGAGCGACATGTCTTGCATGGAGAACCGCCGCACCTCACCGCGCTCCCGCAAACGGACGGCTGAAGGCCTGCGACCCGTAGCGCTGGCCCGCCCGAAAAGCGGCGGCTATGCTAGCCGCGACGGAGGGCCGACAAGACATGTATGTCCAGACCGCATGGCTCGAAGTGGTGGCGGTGGGGTTCCTGATTTTTGCCAATGGATTCTTTTCCGCAGCGGAGATCGCGATTGTCAGTGTGCGCAAGAGCCGCTTGGCACAGCTCATCGCCGAAGAACGCCATGTCGCTCGCGTCGTCATGGCGCTCAAGGAAGACCCGGGCCGCTTTCTCGCCACGGTGCAGATTGGCATGACGGTCATCGCGTCGATGGCTTCGGTCATTGGCGGCGCCGGCGCGGTGCGCTTCCTCGAGCCTATCGTCAGCCACGCGCTGCCAGACTCGCTTCAGCACTGGGCGGAGCCGGTGACGCTGGCGATCACGGTCGTGCTGATCTCGTATTTCACGCTCGTCCTCGGCGAGTTGGTGCCGAAATCGATGGCGCTCCGTCACAGCGAGCGCCTCGCGTTGCTGACCGGACGTCCGATCAACCGCATCTCGCAGCTGGCGTCCCCGCTGGTCAAGCTGCTAACCGTTTCTACCGATGCGGTGCTCTGGCTGCTCGGTCAGAGCGCCGGTGCGCAGGAAGCGTTCACCTCGGAGGAAGAGGTCAAACACATGGTGCATGAAGGCGCCCAACACGGCATCTTCGATGAAGCCGAGCGCCAGCTCATCCACAGCGTGTTCGAGTTCACCGACACGTCGGTTCGCGAGGTCATGGTGCCGCGCTCCGAGGTCCACGCCGTCGAAGCCGCCACCCCGCTGCCGGCGATTCTCAAGGAACTGGTCGAGACCGGCTTCTCGCGCATGCCTGTGTATCAAGGCGATCTCGATCATGTCATCGGCATCGTGCACATCAAGGATTTGTTGCGCGAGGTCGAGAAGCCGCAGACGCAATCGCTGAAAGTCATCATGCACCCCGCGTTCTTCGTTCCCGACTCCATGCAGATCAGCGACCTGCTACGCGAGCTGCAGAGCCGCCGCACCCACATGGCCATCGTGGTCAACGAGTTCGGCACGGTCATCGGCCTGGTCACCATCGAGGATCTGCTCGAGGAGATCGTCGGCGAAATCCGTGATGAGTTCGACGTCGACGAGGAGCAGCCCGTCCAGGAGCTTCCCGACGGATCGCTGCTGGTACAAGGCTCGTGCCCGCTCAACGATCTCAAGGAACGCTTCGGCCTGCCGTTCGACGAAACGTCGGACTTCCGGACCATCGCCGGATTCGTCCTCGCCACGCTCAAGCGTTTCCCGAAAGGCGGTGAGGCCATCACGCATTCCGGCTACAAGCTCACCGTCGTCGTCCTCGACGGCCGTCGCTTGCGCAAGATTCGCATCGAAGGCCCGTTGAAGCGCAAGCCACCGGCAGCGGCAGCAACAACCACGCACTAACGCGTGACGGCGTTCCACGCGCACCCACAAGCCGCGAACGACGATGGAGAACAAAGCGCTCGCCGTGGTGGTCACCGTCGCCTTCAGCCTGTTGGGCGTCCTCGGTGACTATTTCCTGAAGCTGGCCAGCGCGCAGCCGCAGTCGTATCGCACCAGGATGTTCGCCATCGGCTTCGCCGTGTACGCGTCGACGGCGTTCGGCTGGGTCTTTGTCATGAAGCATCTGAAG
This sequence comes from uncultured Binatia bacterium (SeqCode), assembly GCA_964611965.1. Lineage (GTDB taxonomy): Bacteria > Desulfobacterota > Binatia > HRBIN30 > HRBIN30 > CAZTDK01. Next base: position 5,405 of record CAZTDK010000349.1, read on the forward strand.
CTGGCCACCATCAGCGTCCTCTATTCCGTCTCGATGGTGGTGCTGCTAACGGCCATTGGCGTCGGGATCTTCCGGGAGCCGCTCAACTACGCCGAGATCGCCGGGCTCGTGATGGCTGTCGGCGCGCTGATTCTGCTCGTCCGCTTTGCATAGTGAGAGCACCGGCCGACAGAAGCCGCAGACACGCGGCCATTGCAATCCAGGAAGCAGTCCCAGACATCTTGGGCCGAGCAAGCTGCCGTTGAGCCCACGATCTTTCACCACGACGGCAGCAATCCAGGATCTTCTCTTTCATTCCTTCGTCAGCTTCGTGCCCTTCGTGGTTCCATTCTCCGACGCGAATCAACGCAACATGTTTGGGGATCAATCGAGAATCCGGGCGCCATTCTCCGTCGCCACGTTTTCCTCCATCAGCGGCCGCACCGCGCGGATGCCAGCGAACTCACCGGTATCGGCGAACGTCGCAACCACGGCGCCATGGTCACTGGTGCCGATCTCCCGCAGCACCGTACACGTGGTTGCCGTGCGGGCAAGCGCCTCGCTGGCGAGCACGTAATCCAAGCGCCAGCCGATGTTGCGCTGGCGCAAGTTCCGCCACGGCGCCCACCAGGTGAACAGATTGTCGTTCTCGGGATCGAGCGCCCGACCGACGTCGACCAGACCGCAGGCGATGATGCGCTCGAGCAGTTGCCGTTCCTCGGGTCGCTGGCCAATCGCGTTGGGCTTGCGTTCCTTCGGATGGACGTCGCGCTCACTGCGCGCGATGTTGAGGTCCCCGCACAGGATCAAGTTGATTCCGGAGGCACGCAGACCAGCCGCGTATTCCTCCATGGCCGCCAGAAAGGACATTTTGGCGGCGAAATCCTTTCCTCCGTTCGGAACATAAACCGAAGCCACGACCACATTGTCGCACTGCGCGACGACGATGCGCGTCTCATGATCGAACGCCGGGTGGCTAAAGGGTGGCGCGGTGACAAAACGGTTCTTGCGCATGTGCAGGCTCACCCCTGAATAGGCGGCGGCGCCGTGCCAGTAGCACCAGTAGCCCGCGAGCGCGCACAGCGCTTCGGGAACCTGCTCGGGCTTCGCCTTGAGCTCTTGCAAGCACAGCACGTCGGGTTGCTCGCGTTCGAGCAGCTCGAGCACCTGCGTGTGCCGGGCACGGATACCGTTTACATTCCATGTCACGATCTTCATGGGCTCGTACCTTAACCTTGATCTGACAAAAGAAAAGCTCACGCAGAGCCGCAGAGAACACAGAGACACCACCGTTCCGCGCTGCGACTTCTGGGTAGTGGGGTCTTTTGGTTTCAAACACCGTTGCTACTCCGTTTCCTCTTCCATCGTTCCATGATCGTGTGCATACTTTGGCCATGGCTAACCGCTCAAGCAAACCAAAGATGCCGCTGGATCCCAACGAACTCGCCTTTCGCATCGTCCAG
>CAZTDK010000350.1:0-6835 GCA_964611965.1 uncultured Binatia bacterium (SeqCode)
GGTGCGCACGGTGGCGTTGCGTGGCCGTGCTCTCCTTGACAGGAAGCGCGGAGCAGCTTGACTGCTCACAATCCGGGTGGTAGCGACGGACCGCTTTCGGCTTTTCCATCCATGTCCACACCCACGTTGTCGCAACGCTTGTTCGAGCGCGCCGCCGCCCTGATTCCGGGAGGCGTCAACAGCCCGGTCCGTGCCTGGGGCGCCGTCGGCGGCCAGCCTGTATTTATCCAACGGGCACGCGGCTGCAACGTCTGGGATGCTGATGGGCAGATGTACCTCGACTATGTTGGCTCCTGGGGGCCAATGATCCTGGGCCACGCGCACCCGAAGGTCTTGACTGCAATCCAAGCGACGATGGGCGACGGGACCAGTTTCGGCGCGCCAACCGCACGTGAGGTGGATCTGGCGGAGACGCTGACGCAGGCGTTTCCATCCATCGAGATGGTCCGCCTGGTCAGCTCGGGGACCGAGGCGGCAATGACCGCCATCCGACTGGCGCGCGGCTACACCGGACGCGCGAAGATCCTGAAATTTTCCGGCTGCTACCATGGACACGCCGACGCCCTCCTGGTGCGCGCCGGTTCCGGAGCCGCAACCTTCGGCGTGCCGGACAGCGCCGGTGTGCCCGAAGCGGTGGTCAGCCAGACGATGGTGGCGGAGCTCAACAATCTGCGTGGCGTGCGCACCTTGCTTGATGCCGAAGGCCAGAACATCGCCGCGGTGATCATCGAGCCGGTGGTCGGCAACATGGGAGTCATCCCGCCGGAACCCGGCTTCCTCGAAGCACTGCGCGAGGCAACCCGGCAGGTCGGCGCGCTGCTCATCTTCGATGAGGTGATCACCGGCTTTCGTCTCGCCTACGGCGGTCTACAAACGCAGCTGGGAATTGATCCTGACATTACCGTGCTCGGAAAGATCGTCGGCGGCGGTCTGCCGCTGGCGGCGTTCGGCGGCAAGCGCAGGATCATGGAACAGCTCGCCCCGCTGGGGCCCGTCTATCAAGCGGGTACGCTCTCCGGGAACCCGCTCGCAGTCGCCGCCGGGTTGCAGACGTTGGAGCTGCTGGCCAAACCCGGGACATACGAGCGGCTTGAGGAGCTGGGCGCGCAGCTCGAGACTGGATTGAGAAGTGCGCTGGCTGCCTTGCGGACACCGGCGTGCATCAATCGCGTCGGCTCCATGTGGACGGTGTTCTTCGGCGCAGCCGCGGTGCGTGACGCGCCCAGCGCGCGCACCTGCGTGACCGAGCGCTACGCGCGTTGGTTCCGCGGCATGTTGGAGCGTGGCATCTACCTGCCCCCGTCGCAGTTCGAGGCCGCGTTCATCTCGCTGGCGCATAACGAGGCGGATATCGAGACGACGGTACGCGCCGCGCGCGCCGTCGTGGCGACGCTGGAATGATCGGAGGGCCGACCAAGTCGAACCTCAATGCGGCGCGCTTCATGGCGTTGGGGATGGAGTTCGCCGTCATCGTGGTCGCCGGCGTACTCGCGGGGTACTACTTGGATATGTGGCTGGGCACCCCGCCACTCTTCACATTGCTCCTCACATTGGGTGGTATGGGCGGGGCCCTGTACCGCTTGATTTGGGGCTTGAAGCAGTCTAGGAGCGTGTCGGACTCGGAAACGCTCGGCGACCAACAGCAGCGAAACAAGGAAGACGGGGGCGGCAGGCCTTAACGACATGTCGGATAGGGGCAGCCCGCAGCGACCCCACGGGGAGCGGGCCATAGAAGAGACGGGGGCCGTAGGCCTGACACGCATCGGGAAGTTTCACGTCGGCCTGCTCGCCGCAGTGGGAGCGCTGGCGTACGCCACGCGTTGGGCGGATGCGGGCAGTATCCTGCTGGGCGGGCTGGTGATGGGCCTGAATTTCTGGCTGCTGCGCATCATGACCAATGTGTTGCGCCCCGGGAGCGTCGATCCCAGCAAACGCGGGCGCGTCGGCTTGGCCGTCGCCGCGATGACCTTGAAATTTGGTCTCTTCCTCGGATTGCTCGCGGCGCTCTTCTGGCGCCTGCCGATCGAAGGGATGAGCTTTGCTCTCGGCGTCACCTTGCTGCTCGTCGCCTGCCTGCTCGAGGTCGGACGCAGCGAGCTGTTCGCCGCGAAAGGAGTCAGCTGACGTGGAACAAGGATTTACCTGGGTGTCGATCATCCCCGGGCTCGATCTCTTGCCGGTACATACCGCCACCGCCGGCCTGGTGATCGCCGCCCTGCTGGTCTGGGCGCTGGTCGGCCTGCGACAGATGCAAGCCGCAAGCGACGCTGTCATCCCGGACGGGACACTGACGGCGCGCAACTCGCTCGAGATCTTCGTCGAATGGTTCGTCGGGTTCATCGAAGGCCTGATCGGGCACAAAGGTCGCGCATTCGTCCACGTCTACGGAACCTTCTTCCTGTTCATTTTGATGGCGAACCTCGTCGGCCTGCTGCCGGGATTCGCGCCGCCAACCAGTGACTTCAACGTGACGTTCGCCCTCGGCGCCACCTCGTTCGTCGTCTACAACTACTACGGCTTCGCGGCCAAAGGCCCCGGATATCTGAAACATTTTCTCGGACCGATCTGGTGGCTCGCGTTCCTCATGCTCCCGCTGGAGCTGATCGACAACTTCGTGCGACCAGTCTCGTTGGCCTTGCGTCTCTACGGCAACATGACCGGCGACCATCTGGTTCTCGAAATCTTCACCGGGTTGACCAAGATTGGCGTGCCTGTGGTCTTCTACGCCCTTGGAGCGTTCGTGTCGCTGATTCAGGCGTTCGTTTTCACGATCCTGAGCGTGATCTACCTGTCGCTCGCGCTGGCCGAGCACGAGCATCACGAGGAGGCGCACGCCGCCGAGCACCACTGATTCCCGAATGTGTAGCGGCGCAGCACGCTGCGCCGACGACGATTTCTAAGAACCCCGGAGCCGAGGAGTGGCGAGGATGACAGAGAGGCGTGGCCGACGGGTTCTTAAATTCTGAGGAAAGGAGGACCAGAGAATGCGCAAACAATGGAAAGCAGCACTGATATCCGCAACGACGATGCTGCTGGCAAGCCCGGCGTTCGCCGCCGAAGGGTACGATGGTAGCGCAAAGGGCATGGTTGCTTTGGCAGCCGGCCTGGCTATCGGTATCGCGGCGGTCGGCGCTGGCTTGGGCCAGGGCCGTGCAGTGGCTGCCGCTATGGAATCGATCGGTCGCAACCCGAATGCCGCCGATCGTATCCAGACGCCGATGATCATCGGTATCGCCTTCATGGAAGCGTTGGCGATCTATGCACTGGTGATCGCGTTTTTCCTGACAGGGAAGGTCTAACGCGCGGCAGGGCCTCGGGCCGTCGGTTCTACGCGACCGCTCCCTGTTGGTTCGCTAGGCGGTGCCGTCGCAAGCCTTGGATTCGGGGGAGACATCTCCCCACTTGAAAGCACAGCGCCATAGGGGCGGGAGGCAACTCCCGCCCCTGTTTCTGTGCAGGCGCTGCGGCCTCACTCATTGCAACCACTGACTTGCGGCGGCAAACACCTCGCGCGCTTCCGGCGCGCGGTGGATCTCGAGCACATCTTCGAGCTTGCGGAGCTGGCGGATGAGCTGCTCCAGCCGCTCCTCCTCGTTGACCACCAGCAAGATGACACTGCAGGTCCCGTCATCGACAGGCAGGCAGAGGATGCCCTCGACGTTGAACGCCCGCCGGGCGAAGAGGCCGCAGACGTGCGACATGACGCCGGGATGATTGCGCACCAGCAACCGCAGGAGGGTGCGGGCGGTGCTAATCGATGATTCAGTGGCTGTAGTGGCGTGCATGGTTTACTCCTCCTGGCAGCGCGGCGACGCGGCATCCCGCGCACTTACGGAAGCGGTCTGGCTTGGAAGCCCATAGTGACCCAACGGGGAGCGGGCCATGGAAGAGACGCCGGCCGCAGGCCCGCCAGCCGCAGGCCCGATCATGTCGCGGTTGGCGGCGCCGGGCGGCACCATTGGGTAGACGTTGGCTTCGGCGGCGATTGGGACGTTGATGAGGCAAGGGCCGGGCGCGCGCAAGTTCCGAGCCAGTGTAGCGATTGGATCGCCAGCACCATTGAGGTCCTGCGCAGCGATGCCGAAGCCGCGCGCGATGGCGGCGAAGTCCGGCGCTGTGTGGAAGCGCGATGCACTGTAGCGCGCGCCGTAGAAGAGCTCCTGCTGCTGGCGAACCAGGCCGAGGTGACCGTTGTTCAGCAGGATGACCTTGACGTTGACGCCGGCTTCCGCAGCGGTGGCCAGCTCCTGCACGTTCATCAGCAGGCTGCCGTCGCCGGTGAAGCACACGACCGTCCGGTCGGGCTGAGCGAGCGCCGCGCCAATAGCGGCAGGGAGCCCGAACCCCATGGTCCCGAGACCGCCGGACGTGAGCCACTGGCGCGGCCGCGAGAACGGAAACGCCTGCGCCACCCACATCTGATGCTGGCCGACGTCGCTGGTGACGATGGCGTCGTCGCCAACCAACGCTGCGACGTGGCGGATGATGCCGTACGGCGCCAGCGGATCGTCCGCGCCGGGCATGGCCAACGGATGGGCAGCGCGCAGCCGTCCCATGTGCAGCAGCCATGCGTGACGCGGAGTGGCGTCAACCTGTCCGTCGAGGGCTTGCAACACCGCGCCGACGTCGGCCTCGATGCCGAGGAGCGGCTGCTTGATCTTGCCCAGCTCACTGGCGTCGATATCGACGTGCAGGATCTTGGCGTGCGGGCAAAAGGCCGCCGCCTTGCCGGTAGCGCGGTCGTCGAAGCGCACGCCGAGAGCGATGAGCAGGTCGCACTCTTCGAGCAACAAGTTCGTACAGCGCGCCGCGTGCATACCGACCATGCCGAGGAAAAGCGGGTGAGTGGCCGGCATGGCGCCAAGGCCAAGGAGCGTGGCGACGACCGGAATGGACGCCGTTTCCGCGAGTCGGCGCACTGCGGCGCCGGCATTCGCGGAAATGATCCCCGCGCCGATCAGCAACACCGGCCGCTGGGCCGCGTTGATCAGGGCGGCGGCGGCACTGATATCCTCGGTGCGCCATCGCGGCGGCGGGTCGGCACGGCCAGGCGCGGGAAGCGCATCGATCTCGATGGGCTCGTTTTGCACGTCCTTCGGAACATCGACAACGACCGGGCCGGGCCGCCCTGACATCGCGACCCGGAACGCGTCAGGGATGACGTCGAGGAGCGCCGCGGCCGAACGCACCAGGTAGTTGTGTTTGGTGATCGGGATGGTGAGCCCATAGGTGTCGATCTCCTGGAACGCGTCGGTGCCGATCATGGCGCGCGGCACCTGGCCGGTGATGGTCACCAGTGGAATCGAATCGAGCTTGGCGTCGGCGATGGCGGTCAGCAGATTGGTGGCGCCTGGTCCCGACGTTCCAAAGCACACCGCCGGCAGGCCGCTGGCGCGCGCCATCCCCTGCGCGATGAAGCCCGCGCCTTGTTCGTGGCGCGCCAGGACATGCCGGATGCGGCTGTCGTGCAGGGCATCGTACATGGGCAGGTTCGCACCGCCCGGGATGCCGGCGATGGTCTCGATGCCCTGATGCTCGAGCAGCGTGGTGATGAGTTGTGCCCCGGTCAATTTCATGAAGCCCGCTCCTTTCCGTGGTTCGCTGCACGGCTCGGGAACCGACGCGGGCTCCAGAAACAGGAAACCCCCGCCGGACTCGCGCCGGCAGGGGTTTCAAACTCGTTATTGCATCCCCGCTACGGCGCGACGGCCACCACAGACACGCCCACGACCAGCAAGGACTGCGAAGCAGAGGGGGACAACTCGTATGTGGACGGTGCGGGATACATTGGGCGCATGCATACTACGCCCCGATGGCGGACAGCAAGCACGCGATTCCCACGATCGTGGCTGGGTCGCCCCAAGCGGCTTTGCGTGGGTGCCGATTTCATCTGCCGAGGCCGCTGCCGCTCCACCTCGGCTCCTCATGCAGGTGGTTACGGCGCACCATTCACGCGTTCATCTCGTACGCACCGTCGAGCGCCAGCACGCGCTCCCACACCGCATCGTAGCGCCGCGCATCGTGCGCCGGTTTCTTGATCATCTGCAGGCACCAGCCCATTTGTTCGGCGGTGCTACCCGCCTTGCTGTAGAGCTGCAGGGCCGACTCCGCGAAGTCGCGTACCAGGAAATCGAAGATTTGATCCACCAGGTCCGCCTCGATGCTATAGAGGCGCGCGTTCTCCAGAATGAGCTGCGCATAGACCACCAGGGCGAAGAGCTCACCGCCGGCCATGAGGAAGTCAGTGTCCTGCATCTGTGACTCATTCGGCGGCGCGGCCGCCAGCAGCTCCCGGAACGCGTTCACCTGCTCTTCGAACACGTTGACGTTGGGCAGATCGTAGGTGGCGAGCACGCGCCGGTAGTCGTGGAAGCGGATGCTGCCGAGCCCTTTGGCGGGTCCTTGATTGAAGAGAAAGGTGTCGTTGGCCGCGTCGTCGCGCCGCGGGACATCGGGATACTCGGCCGGCGCGAAGAAGAAATTCGGCATGAACTTCACGATGAGCGCGATGTTCACGTGCACCGTTCCTTCGAGCTTCGGCAGGCCGCGAATGTCGGCGGTGGCTTGCTCAAAATACATGTTCTTCTCGAAGCCCTTGGCGGCGATGACGTCCCACAGCAGGTTGATGACCCGTTCGCCTTCGGTGGTCACCTTCATCTTCACCATCGGGTTGTACAACAGGTAGCGGCGGTCCTCGGACGAGGCGGCGCGCATGTAGTCGCCGGCGCGCAACGCGAACAGCTTCATGGCCACCAAGCGGGCGTAGGCATCGACGAAGATCCGCTTGACGTGCGGGAAGTCGGTGACCCGCATCTTGTAGAGCCGGCGGTTGTGC
>CAZTDK010000351.1:0-6826 GCA_964611965.1 uncultured Binatia bacterium (SeqCode)
GCGGCGTCCATTCCAGACGCCGCACGCTGGCATCGACGCGCAGCTCGTGCAGTACTTCGTCGTGGCGGTCGAGCAACTGCACGTCGGATGGGTGATACGCCGCGCGGACCGTGGCAAAGGAGGGCACGACGTCCGTGCCTGGCTCAAGACCAACGAGACGACAGACTCCAGACAGCAGACAACAGACGCAAACGCCTGCCAGCACAACCGCAGCGGTCCGCCAGGTCATGGCTGCACCTCGAGCGGCGCGTTCGGCAAGGCGCCGAACATCTCCGGCGCATACAGCGCTTCGACGCGAGTCGGCGGCATCTGAAACCGCCCGTCCTGATTCAGGCGGATGGTATATTCGAGGACGAATTTTCCTTTCGGCACGAACTCGTAGTAGCCGCGATATGCCTCGAAGGCGCGTTCTTCATACGCGAGTAACGCGCAGCCGCGGCACGTCTCGCCTTGCACCGCAATTGCTGAGTCGTGCCCGAGCCCGGTGCCGAGGTGTGAAGCGCCGGCCGGAATCGGATCGTTGACGACGACCCAGGTCATGTCGCTCTGCGCCTCGATTTCCAGATGCACGCGCAGGCGATCGCCGCGGCTGAAATGTCCGGCTGCACGCGGCTCGATGGCGGTGACGGTCTTGGTAATCCGATACCCCGTGGACAGCGCATGCGTGAGCGGAATGGCGGCGCGCGATTGGATCGTTACCCAGGGAAAGCCGGTGCCCGAATGGTCAACCGTCAGATCGGCGGTGCCAGCGGGCCACGCCAGGTCGAGACTCATGTCGGTCGGCGGCTCGGTCCAGTGCGCGGCCTCGCTGCTCTCCCCGAGGGTGGCGGTCGTCGTGCCGGTGACCGGCGTCGACTCGTACAGGCTCGAGAACTTGCGCACCGCGAGCGCGCCCCAGGCGTTGGTCACCGTGCAGTCCCATGTCCCAAGCTCCTGGCGGCCAACCGCGCCGCGCACCAATTGCGGCACGTCGTCCTTCCACGTCTCGAAGTTGAGGAGATTGAACACCAGGCGAACGGCGCTGGTGTCCGGACACACCATCAACCACCACAGATTGTCCTGCCGCTCGGTCGAGAAGCCCATCGTCGTTCCCTGCAGGTTCAGCCGCGCCCGCACGATCTGCTCGGCTTCGCGCAGGCGCTCGCTGCGCTGCGGCACCGCCATTCGTTGCAGGATGCTCCACCAATCCAGGACGGCAGAGGTCGGCCACAGATTGGGCTCGATGGTGATGCTGCTCAGCAATGCCGGCTGTGCATGGCCGGCACTGGCCAACGCATCGATCGCCGCGAGCTTGCGAATCGACAGATCGGCGACCGGGAACGGCGACGGGCGAACGATTGATCCGGCGATGAACTTCTGCAGCCCTTGCTCCATCTTCTCCTGCACGTCGGTGGGAAGGGCGAATCCCGCGGCGCGGGTAATGCTGAGCACGTACGACGTCAGGACATCGCTTCCCGAGGACATGAAGGTGAAGTACTTGAGCAAGCCGTCCGCATCCAGATACGTCGGCAACGCGGCGGCGATGGTCTTCCACATCTCGGCGTCGTCGAGCGCCACGGCGCGTGAGACCCGTTGCTCCAGGCAGCTGTATGGGTAGATGCGCATCCATTCGCGCACGCCGTCGAGGCTCACCGCGAGCGACGCGTTGAGATTGACGCGCACGCCGCCGCGGCCGGGCAGGGCGTCCGCGGGCCGTTGCACCGGCTGGTGAATCGGGCGCTCCAGACGTAGGAGTGTCGCCTGCAGCGTTTGCACCGGGACGGCCGGCCGGACGCGTTGGGTGACGGCGACCCGATCCATCGGGCCACCCGGCACGCCGGCCTCGATTTCATAGCGCAACGAATCGCTCGTGGCTGGCACGGTGATGTTCCACCCGACGACCTGCGAGCCGCCCGGTGGCAGCGCCGCGGTTTGCTGCGGCAGGGCTTCCGGCAACCCGACCACGCGTCCGTCGATCACCACGTCCATCGCGCGGGTCGTCGTGTTCCGCAGTGTGAATTCGGCGCGGAACTGATCACCCTCGCGCACCAGTGGGGCGATCCCCGGCAGAATCATCAGGTCTTGCGTGGCGCGGATGGATGTCGAGCCGCTGCCGAACTGACCGACGTCACCGGTGGCCACGGCGACAATCCGGAAGCTGGTGAGCGAATCGTTGAGCGGGACCTCGACCACAGCGTTGCCATCCGCGTCGAGCGCCACCCGGCCTTTCCACAGCAGCAGCGTGTCGAACAACTCGCGCGTCCCCTGCCGGCCGCCGCCGCCGCCTTGCGGCAACGCCTTGAGCCCAAAGTGTCGTTTGCCGACGACCTGTCCTTGTGCGGTGGCGGTGGACACGGCGTAGCTGCGGCGGCCCATCAGCGCGTCGAGCACGTCCCAGCTGCGGTTGGGGGAGAGCTCCAGCAGACCTTCGTCCACCGCCGCCACCGCAACCTCACTCCCTGCCGGCGGCGCTTTTCCGTCCGCCGTGCGCACGCCGATTTTCACCGTGGCGCGGTCGCGCACGTGATACACCTCGCGATCTGCGGCGACCTTCACTTGCAGTGCGTGCGCGCCCCAGCCGACTTGAATCTCGGCGATGCCGAGCTTGTAAGCCGGCTTGCCGAGGTCGACCATCGCGGTCGGCTGCACGTCGCCCACCCGGCCGCGCACGACCAGGACCGAGACGAACATGTTCGGTGCGTACGAACCTTTGACGGGGACTTCCACGACCGGGTCCTTGCCGGAGAGATGGACGACAGAGGCTTCGGCGATACCCTCGCGCTCGGTGGTCACCAGCGCCGTCGCCTCGCGGAACGGCATGCGCACTTGGAAGCGCGCCGTGTCGCCCGGCTCGTAGCGCGGCTTTTCGGGCAAGACATCGATGCGATCGCTATCCTCTACTTCGAACCACAGGTCGTGCTTCCCGGTCGAGACCCACACCTCACCGTGGGCAATGCTGGCATTTCCGGTGGTATCGACCACCGTGGCTTGCAGGATCAAGTTGCCATCGGCGGGAGCGTTGCCGGTGCACAGCAGCAAGCCGCGCGCATCGGTGCGCCCCTCACAGAGGGTCCCCAGTGATGGCCCTACTTCCTCGACCATCTCGTAGCCATAGAAGCCGCCGACCAGTCGCTTGCGATAGGAATACGCGCGCCGTTGCCGGACCTCGACCGCGACGGCGGCATTGGCCACCGGGTGGCCCTTGAGATCGACTACCGCGACCTGGGCTTCGATCTGGTTCGTCGACGCCACCCAGTGCTCGCTGCGGATGCCCACCAGCCAGTTCGATGGCCACAGTGGCACCGTCGCCGACACGGTTTGCACTTCGCCGTTGGGATCACGGAATTCGGCTTCGGTCAGCAGCTCGCGCAGGGTATCTGCCGGCGGCAGGTCGGTGATCGTCGTCTGCCCGGCGCCGGCTGCATCGAGCACCAGGTGGCGACGTTGATGCACCGCCGGCTTGCCGGTGGTGTCTGGCGTCTCCGCTTCTTCCTCATCTTCGAAGCCGCGGCGGTGCAGGCCTTCCTTGACCGCGCCGTTGGCGAAGGTGAAATTCTCGAGCTCCGGCGCCGGCCGAAATGCTTTGGGACGAATCTGCGCGCGCACCACTACGGGCAACGCCTCTGCCGCGCCGCCGGCGAGATACTGCACCGTGACGTCGACCGGCACGGCCGCGGCGCGGACCTGCGGCTCCGGTGGCAGGTGGACGACGGCCTTCATCAGCGGCACGCGGAACTCTTCGACCCGGAAGCCACCGGACGGGCGTTGCTCGACCCAGGTTGGCCAGGGCTTGCTCTGCGGCTTCGTCAGCACGACCTCATAGGTTCCGAGCTTCGCTTCTTTGGGGATCTCCCAGGTGGTTTCGGCAATGCCGTTGTCATCCCACGCCAGCGGGATCTCATATTTCTGATTGCTGCCGAGATGCTGAATGGCGGCGATCGTCGGCCGCTCCGCGGCTGCGGGCACCGAGAACCCGTTGAGCGCTCGGGTGCGCAGCAGATGCTTCATATGTACCGTTTCGCCGGCGCGAAAGAGCGAGCGGTCGAAGACCGTATGCCCAACGCTCGGTCCGGGCCAGTCTTCTGACGGAAGCTGAAAGCGCCACGGCTCGATGCCTTGGTTCCAGTCGGAATGCACGAAGCTCATGTCGTCGTCGGTCTGCGCGATGACGAAGAGCCCTCCACTGAGCACCGACAGCGCGCGTGTTTGCGAGTAGTCGTCGAAGTACTCCTGGGCTTCATCGGGGCTGGTCGGCGGTCGGTTACAGTTGGGTAGATCGCTGCGCTTGGAGAGGCCGTCGATGCGAGCGATCCCTTGGTTGTCGGTTGTGCCGCTCCAGCGCACCTCGCCGTTGCAGTACTGGACGGTCACCTGTGCGCCGGCGACGGGTTCCGCCTTTTCCAGCGTCGTCACCCACACCAGCGAATTTTCCTGCCCCCATTTGAAGTGGACCGACAGGTTGGTCACCAGCGCCGCCGTCGGTACGTACATCGGCGCATCCTTGCCGAGCAGAGACGCGCCCAGCTTGGGACTGGCCAGCTCGACGACGTAGAGGCCGGGGGCGGAAAACGGGATGCCGACGACCTCGAAGGCGTTGGCGCCGTTGGGCTTGGGAACCTCGAACGGTTGCACTGCCGGATCGTTGGCGGCGGCGTCTGCAAACACCGAAACGGAGCGGCGCGCCCAGCCGACTTTTCGCAGCCAGTCGAGCATCTGCCGCGAATGATTCGGTGTGATGCGTGCGACGCTGCCACCGACGCGTGCGAGGCGCGCTTGCACTTCGGGCTCCAGGTTGCGCAGCGTCACTGGCAGCACCGGATCGGCTTTCCACTCGATGATTCCGAAGCGCGCCGAAAATTTGGCAAGTGGGGGGAACGAGTCGGTCTTCACGACCAGCGGATAGCTCGCGGCGTTCACCAGCGTGCGCCCGGAATCGTCGTGCAGATCGGGCGGCAGCTCGATGCGCAAACTGGCGCTTTCGGGGAATGGCCCCTTGAAGTCGATGCGCTCGACGGTGGGTTGCGGCGTATCCGACGGTTCCGGCGACCAGTGCCGGCCATCGGGACCGATCAGCGCGACGCGACTGGCCTGGTCCCAACCGACCGGCGCCGAGAAGCGGACACTCATCGGCGTCACCGGGATGCAGTTGGCCTTGGCGTTCTCACGGTCGCAGTGAAAGCGCGCGGTGAATGCCTTGCGCGTCGTGAACTCGAGGATTTGATCCTCGCTTCCGTGCACGCCGGTCTTGGCTGCAACCCCCTTGCCCCAGATCAGGCGGACGTGGGCACCGCTGGGGAACCGTTGCTTGGACTGCACGACCACGACGGGACCGGGCAGAGCTCCACGCCAGAACGTCTTGAGGATCTTGTCGCGCGCCTCTCCGGTCACCAGGCGGACGCCGACCGGTTGCGGCAGGCCTTCGATTGAGAATCGCACGTTCGCCAGGATCGAATCTTCCGTGGCTTCGCCATCGAGCAGCAGCACGAACGCCTGCTCCTCTTCCACCGCTGGACCGCTTCCTTTGCGGCGCTTGCCCTCTTCTTGAGCCGGCGTTGACTGCAGAATCGTCGGTCCACCGGTGGAGAACGCGAAGCGTTGCTCGCCACCGACGGGATGTTTAGCCACTGTGCGGAGACCGGGACGCAGGCTGAAGGCGCAGCGCACGCCGGCGGGCACGTCGCGACCGAAATCGTAGGCCCAGGTGCGACTGTCCACCCACCGCGCCGCGCCTTTTTCGGCACAGTCGATGACAAATGGCGCGACGCGGCTGCGCGGGTCGCCCAGGGGGATCATCGGTTCGGAGAACCGGGCCGTCACCTGGCGGACGCGCTTGGCGACGCCTTGCGGAGAGAACTGGATGACGTGCGCGGGTGCCCCGCTACTCCCCGCGGCCGTGGCGGCGGCGCCGCCGCTCAACAGCAGGACCGTCAGGCTCCACGAAATAACCCGCTCACACTGCCTACGCGCCATCACTGCGACACTCGACTTGCGCCAGAGGATACGTAGCGCGGCAAGCTTGTACACAGTTGACGCCGCAAAGACTAGTGGGTGTTGATCGGCGACGGATCAGTTCACGCCGATCACGCCGATGGCGGAGTCTGGGGCGACCGGATGAACACCACCGGACGCGGACCTACCCAACGCCGGAGAAACAAGATCAGCAAAGGACGCAGCAGCACCCGAAACACGAACTGCGCCGGCGCCACGGGAAGCGCCGGGAAGAACGGGTGCGCGGTGACCAGCGCCTGCTTGGCTTCGATGTTCTCGACGACCTCGGCGTGTCCGGGAAGTACCCAGCCTGCGCAGGTGACTTGCACCTGCGGGTCATGCTGTATATTGCGCACCCAATCGGAGCGCATGCCGTAGGTGGAGATGAGGATCATCCCGTCAGGCGAGCGCTCACACGGCAACAAGACCTCGCGCGGCAGACCGGTCTTGCGGCCGCGAGTGGTCAGGAGCACCCACCCGGGCGCATGCTCGAAGTAGTAGCGCAAGGCGCTGATCAGCGCGCTTTGCGGGCCGCGCAAGGCGCGCGGAATCCAGTGCAGACGTGCCGCCAGTGGTTCTGATTTCGTCGCAACGGCGTGTGGGTCTGGCATGGGCAGCTGCCTACTACAGAGATCCGTCAGTTCGCAAGCGGCCATAGCGGTGCAGCGAACATGCGTGAAACGACCGTCACTCACTGGCCGTGAACAGCGCAGCCCGCAGCGACCCAACGGGAAGCGGTCCATAGAAAAGACGCCGGCCGCAGGCCCGCTTTGCGTCGGCGGTGGCAAATTGGTAGGGTGCGGCGCCAACGCGTTCATTATCCACGTTGTCAATGGATAGCGAGTGTGTTGTGACGGTG
>CAZTDK010000352.1:0-6815 GCA_964611965.1 uncultured Binatia bacterium (SeqCode)
CGCCTCCTTGCACACACAGTTTCCCGACTTGACGCTCGACGACGTCAGCGTCTTTGCCAAGACCCGTGCGTTGAAAGACGCCTATTGAGGCCGGCGGCCGGCGCCTCTTCTTATGGACCGCTCCGTTGGGTCGCTGCGCACTTCCAAGATCGCATTGTCATTTCGTGCTTTCGTGATTCAGATTTGCTAGCGGCTCTGCGCCGTTGTTTCCCACCGAGAACCGCGCATAATGGCCTCCAGACGAGGGTCGGACATGGTGAAAGCATTGACGCGCTATGATGAGCTCGAAGCGGTGGTTGACCGTGTCGCCGCCAGTTACTCGGGCGACCACGAAATCGACAGCCTCGAAAGCGCCGCGCTCCCCAACCGGCGCGCGGTCATCGAAGCGCTCAATCATCTGAAGCCGCTCATCTACATGGGCTTCTACAGCACGCGGCCACTGAGCCGTGGCAACTTGCGCTACAGCATCAGCGAGCATTTGCATCCCGCATACGAAACGCTCGTCGAACAGATCCGGCGCGCGGTGGAATACGAGCTGACGTGCTGCCGGAGCACGCTGGCCGCCGATCCCGGCTGGAGCGAAGGTGTCGTGCTGCGCCTGTTCAACAAGCTCCCCGAGCTGCGCGATCTGCTGAACGACGACGTGCGCGCCGCGCTGGCTGGCGATCCGGCCGCCAAGAGCATGGAGGAGATCATCTTCAGCTACCCGGCGGTGCAAGCCATCACTACCTACCGCATCGCTCACGAGCTCTACCTGGAGCAGGTGCCGATGATTCCGCGCATCCTCACCGAGCACGCGCACGGCAAGACGGGCATCGACATCCATCCCGGCGCGCAGATCGGACGCAGCTTCTTCATCGATCACGGCACCGGCACGGTGATCGGCGAAACCACGATCATCGGCCATCACGTCAAACTGTATCAGGGAGTGACGCTCGGCGCGCTCAGCTTGCCGCGCGACGACAACGGCGAGCTCATCCGGCACCACAAACGCCACCCCACGATCGAAGACCACGTCACCATCTACTCGGGCGCCACCATCCTCGGCGGAGAGACGGTCATCGGCGAAGGCTCGGTGATCGGCGGCAACGTGTGGTTGGTAGAATCGGTGCCGCCACGCAGCAAGATCACCTACAACGCACGCCTGACGCACGGCTAAAGTGGGACATGATGGAAGGCAAGCGCCCCCTCGCCCGTGCCACTTCCGGCATGGGAGAGGGTTGGGGTGAGGGCCGCAAGGTGCTTGGCATCTCGTATTTCCGAAGCAGGCACCGCGACGGCAACCCAACCGCAACGTTCAGGCCCTGCCTCGTAGGAATTCTTCTCTAGCAACACGCCGGAAGATCGCATATAGGCAGGTGAACCAGTGACCGGCGCCGCTCGCATCGCGGGCACGCCCGACCACAAACTCATCGAGATGGGGGAGACCATGCGAAGAAACCTGTTGACCTGGACCATGTTTGCCGCCGGAGTCGCGCTACTCCTGAACACCATGCCGGCGGCGGGACATGCCGTCTGCATCGGCGACTGCGACAACACCGGCCAGGTCACGGTCGGTGAGCTCATCACCATGGTCAACATCGCACTCGGGAATGCACCGGTGACGTCCTGCGCGGCCGGCGATAGCGACGGCGACGGCACCATCACCGTCGATGAGATCCTCAAGGCGGTCACCGCAGCACTCGACGGCTGCAACGCGGAGCCGACGCCGACACCAACACCATTTGTCCCCGGCACCTGCAGCGACCCGGCGGTACAGGCCAGCGAGCCGCTGTGCGCCCTCGACAGTCTGACGTACACCTGCGACTTCCTGATCCAAGAGCACTGCCTGCTGCCCTACCCGTCCTCGGTTTTTCTCAAGGCCGATGCGACGACGCCGACCGGCTTCCGCATGAACTACCCGCGGGAAGGCATGCCCACCAACGATCGCGGCATCAAGGTCGATCCCACGGATTGGAACACGCTCGACGGTTTCAGCCCGGGCGCAATGATGGAAGCGGTGTTCCCCGAAGGCGTCGACATGGTGGCCTCCAACGTCGCGCCGATCACCAACATGCCGCGCTCATTGGATGCCGACAGCCCGACGGTCATCATCAACGCCAACACCGGGGAGCATATCCTGCATTTCGCCGAGCTCGACGTCAGCTTGCACGAGTTCGGCGTGCCGCCGACCGGCATGGTGCTCATCCGTCCGGGGATCCGTCTGCACGAAGCGACCCGCTACATCGTCGCCATCCGCGGCCTCAAGGACCCGCAAGGCAACCCGATCGCGCCGCGCCATGCGTTCCAGATCCTGCGCGACAACCTCGACACACCGGTGCAGACGATCAATGCGCGCCGCCCGCAAATGGAAGATATCTTCACCAAGCTGGCGCAAGCGGGCGTGGCGCGGAACGATCTGCTGCTGGCATGGGACTTCGTCACCGCCAGCAGCGAAAGCCTCACCAGTCGGGCGCTGTCGACGCGCGATCAAGGCCTAGCTGCCAACGGACCCGGCGCGCCGCCGTTCACGGTCACCTCAATGGAAGGCACGTTGGACGCGCCATACAGCGACCAGATCTTCCGACGCATCCGCGGCTTCTACACGGTGCCGTTGTTCATGACGAGTAAGTCACCGCCGGCGATGTTCAACTTCGATGCCAACGGCGTTCCCAAGCAGAACGGCACCGCGCAGGCGCCGTTCACCGTGACGATTCCCTTGTTCCTGGTCACGGGCGATGGCCCGCCACGGCAAGGCCGGCCGGCCGTCTACGGACACGGCCTTCTGGGCAGTGGCGAGGGCGAAGTCACCGCCGGCAACCTGCAAACCCTGCAGAGCAAGTACGGCTTCGTGCTCGGCGCCACCGACTGGATCGGTCTCTCGGACAACGACGTGCCGAATACGCTGAAGATCATCGCCGATCTCTCCAACTTCCGGCAAATGCCGGATCGGCTGCAGCAAGCATTCTTGAATTTCATTCTCCTCGGCCGCCTGCTCACCGCCGCGAACGGCTTCGTGTCCGATCCCGCCTTTCAACTCAACGGCACGCCGCTGATCGATACCCAGGAGCTGTACTACTACGGCATCAGCCAGGGCGGCATCGAAGGCGGGGCATACCTGGCGCTGTCGCCGGACACCCAGCGCGGCGTGCTCGGGGTCGGCGCCGAGAACTACAGCACGCTCTTGCAGCGCAGCACCGATTTCTCCCAATATCAGCTGTTCTTCGACCAGCATTATCAGGATCCCTACGAGCGTTCACTGCTCTTCCCGATCATCCAGCAACTGTGGGATCGCGGCGAACCCAACGGCTATGCCTCGCATTTGCTGACTGATCCATTGCCCGGAACTCCGGCGAAGAAGATCCTCATGCAGATCGGCCTGCACGATTCGCAGGTGCCGAACCTCGCCAGCGAGATTCAAGCCCGCAGCCTCGGCATCCCGGCGGTCGCACCGTCGGCATTGCCACTGTTCCAGGTGCCGGAGATGACCGCACCCTTCGATGGCTCGGCATTCGTTCCGTATGACGTCAGCGCCCTGCCGGAGCCGCTGACCGACACGCCACCGGCAGACGATGACGGAGTGCACGAGGCCATTCGGCGGCTCGACGCCGCCCAAAGCCAGATCGACGCCTTTCTCCGGCCCGACGGCACAGTGCAGAATTTCTGCACCGGTGCGTGCGTCTTTCACGACGTGCCCGATGTGGAAACCCCTCCGCCAACGTCACCGACCGCTACGCCCGTACCATTCCCCACGCCGATCACCTGCGGCAATACGGTGTGCCCGCAAGGTCAGGTCTGCTGCAACCCGGTGTCGAGCCTCTGCACACCGCCCGGAGAAGTCTGCTCATAATCCGGAACGGCCCGCCGCCTGCACGGCGGCGGGCCGAGCTCCAGCTATTCAGCCTCGAGTGCCAACTCGGGAACGGCCGCGGCTTCAATCAGCGGCAACGTATCGCACCCGAGCGGCGCAAAGTAGCGCGTGAACCGGTCGCCAACCTCAAGGAGATCAAGACCCAGCAACCGGGGTTCCACGAGAGCGGCATGGCGCAGCTTCTCCATCCCCTCGGCGGAAAGGACCCGCGCCCCGGCAATCACCTGCAGGTGCGTTTTCAACAGCGCGGCGGCGATCTGAATCAGTCCCTGCAGGATGAGTGACGGAGGCGTTGCGCGCGGCGCCGCCGCCCACAAACCCTCCCAGGCCTCGTGCGCCTCCCAAAAGAAGAAGTGATTGAAGAGATCGACACCGTACAGCCAGTCATCGAGCCTCCGCCAATCTTCGGGATGCCACGGGGCGTGACACTTCAGCGCCGGCCGCGATTGATAGGAGTGGCCCGCCGGATCACGGGTCGGGTGCGGATGCAGCCCCGGCACGTAGCGGTAGGCCGGAAACGGGCGCTGCGAGTAGCGTAAGATGTTGCGATCACCGGGATCGGGGATGTCGATCATGCCGACTAACTTCACAAGTCGGAACGCTGCACAGCACCCACGTGCAACAAAACGCTGCGCCCTACTATGTCTGCCCTCACCCTCCCCTCTCCCACGCTGAACGGATGCGCAGGAGAGGACGGCTGTTGGGTGAGCATAAGCCAGCCCCATCGGGTGTCCTCTCCCGCGCGTCTTCTCAACGTGGGAGAGGGGAGGGTGAGGGTAGTTGATGACCCACAGGCAGAGTGACTGATTTGCTGAACCTCCGTGATTGGCACTAGCTTGTCCCGCCCGCCCGCAGCCGCAACCCGCGCGGCGTCGCCCAGCGCTCCACACCAGAGAGCAGTGCGTCGACCACGATGGCCAGCAATGCCGCGGGGAGTGCGCCAGACAGAATCAAGTTCATGTCCGTCACCGTCAGACCGGTCACGATCGGTTCACCAAGACCGCCGGCGCCGATGAACGCCGCCAGCGTCGCGGTGCCGATGTTGATGACCGTCGACGTCCGCACCCCCGCCAGGATGACCGGCATCGCCAGGGGCAATTCGACCTGGCGCAACAGCTGTCCCGGCGTCATCCCGAGGCCGATCGCCACCTCGGCCACCTGCGCGTCGACGCCGCGTAAACCGGTGACCGTGTTGCGCAGGATCGGCAGGACGCCATAGAGAAACAACGCCGCGATGGCCGTCTTTGCGCCGATGCCGAACAACGGCAGCATGAAGGCCAGCAAGGCGATCGATGGGACGGTTTGCATCACACCGGCCGCACCCAGCGCCAGCGCTGCCAGGCGCGGGCGGCGGCTCGCGGCGATACCCAGCGGCAGCGCCACCAAACACGCGAGGAGCTCGGCGCTGCCCGTCAGCACAAGGTGCCACGCCGTCAGATCCAGCGTCACCCCGCGGCGTTGCCACAACAGGCCGAGCAGCGAGCGCCGGCGCGCGGCGCTATCGACGTGCTGCTGCGTCAATCCGAGCTGTTGCAAAAAGCTCGCTGCCACTGCCCCTGGCTCGCGCCGCTCGCCTTCCACCGCGTAGTTCAACCGCCGCATGGTCTCGTCATCAATCCGGCCGGCCAACAACGCCAGCGCCGCCGCCGCTTGCGGGACGCGCGCCAGCAGCGCGCCGCGCACCAGAGGCGCGCCCTCGTACGGGGGAAAGAAACCACGGTCGTCGCGCAGGACACGCAGGTCGTGCGTCACGATCTTTGCGTCGGTCGAGTAGCCGTCCGAGACGTCGATCGCGCCATCGGCGAGCGCCGCATACGCCAGATCGTGCTCCATGCCGACGAGTGACGCGACGTTCAGGTTGTAGGCCTGTCGTAACGCTTGCATGCCGTCCCGGCGCTCCAGGAACTCATGCGACATCCCGTAACGCAGCGGCTGCGCGGCCAGTGCACCGATGGTCGTCACTCCAAGCTGCTCGGCTTGTGTCCGCCGCATCATGAGTACGTAGGTGTTGTTGAAGCCGAAGGGCGCCAACCACAGCAGATCGTAGCGCTCTGCAAAGGCGGTACTGACGCGCGCCAACGCTTGCGCCGGGCTCGCCACCGGCGCCACGTCACCGAGAACGTCGCGCAAGCCCGTGCCGGTATACTCGGCATAGAGATCGATCGCTCCGGTACGTAACGCATCGAACGCCACCTGCGTCCCGGCCAGGTTGTAACGCCGCTCGACCCGCACGCCGGCGTGCGCTTCCAGCACCTGCGCCATCAACTCGGCGAGAATCGTCCCCTCCGTGAAGTTCTTCGCGCCGACGATGACGGTCGGGGACGGGGACACAGGCTCCGCAGCGGTGGCCGGCGAGTCGAGAGGGCTGATGGCCGCAGTCAGGAGGAGCAAGCAGAATGTAAAATTCAGAACCGGGAATTTAGAATCGAGAACCGGCAAGTGAGCGGATACGCACGGAGCGCTCTTCGATTCACCGGTTCTCCATTCTCCATTCCCGGTTTGCAGCTCTCCATTCTCCCCAGCCTTCATCACCCGACTCCGAGGAAGCTTGCGACGAAGTCGCTTGCCGGGGCCGCACGGATCTCGTCCGGGGTTGCGAATTGCACCAGCGCGCCGTCAGCCAATACGGCGACGCGATCGGCAAGGAGAAAGGCCTCGTCGACGTCGTGGGTCACCAGGACCACCGTCTTACAAAGCCGCGCCTTCAAGGCCAAGAACTCGCGTTGCAAGCGCCGGCGCGTCAGCGGGTCGAGCGCACCAAACGGCTCGTCCATGAGCACCAACGGCGGATCGGCAGCGAGCGCCCGCGCCAGGCCGACGCGCTGGCGTTGCCCGCCGCTCAGCTCCAACGGGTAGCGTGCGCCAAGTGTCGCGAGATCCAGCCCCAGCAACTCAAACAGCTCGGCGGTGCGTTGCTGCCGTCGCAGCGGTGCCCACCCGAGCAGGCCCGGCACCACCTCCGCGT
>CAZTDK010000353.1:0-6811 GCA_964611965.1 uncultured Binatia bacterium (SeqCode)
CGGCTTGGCCGCGGTGGTGGTCGATGCGGCGATGCTGGCGCACAGCCACGACCTGCACGATGTGCGTATTGTCGATGCGGATGGCCATCAGGTTCCGTACATCATCGAGCAGCTGGATGAACCGCTCGCGATCGAGTTGCCGCCGCTGCAGCCCCTGGCAAGCACGGCGCAGATCGCGCCGCACCAGTCGCGTTACGCCATCGGGTTGCCGTTTGACGGTCTGCCGCATGCCCGGCTGGTGCTGTCGACTTCCGCGCGGATTTTCGCGCGCCAGGTGACGGTGGCGGCGGAGCAGCCGCGAGCGGAAGCGCGGTCGGAGCCGCGGCTGGAAATCATCGCCTCCCGATCCTGGCGGCACACCGACCCCGACCAGGCGGCACCCGAGCTGGTCGTTGCCTTGCCTGCGCAGACGGTTGCCGGCGTGCAGCTGTGGATCGACGAGGGCGACAACAGCCCGCTGCCGCTTGGGCGTCCGCGGCTGCTGTTACCCGCATATCGACTGCGTTTCTTCCGCCACACCGCCGACGCGTTGTCGTTGCTCTACGGCGAGACGCAGCTCGGGGCGCCGCAGTACGACCTTGCGTTGCTGGCACCGCAGGTGCTTGGCGCGGTCGCCGTCGAGGTCGCCGCGCTCGACGAACATGCCGGCACGGCCCCGACCGCAGCGCCGGGAGCGGGCACGCAGCAGCGGCTGTTCTGGCTCGCGTTGATCGCCGCGGTTGTCGTGCTGCTCGGAGTGATCGCGCGCTTGGTGCTCACGAGCGAGCAGCCGACTGCGGGGTCGTGACGCTCCGCATACGATTTTCCTTGAACGCCCTTGCAGTCGTCGAGCATCGGTACCCAACTTGGCACCCTGTCTGCCCCGCTCGGCGCGTGTCGGGGATCAGCGATTAGACCGCGAACAATTCTTTGACGGAGAGCGCGAGCCCAGGTAGCACGCGTGATCGGACATTGCCAACGCCAGTCGTGATGCCGACGCCATAGCTGCGCTTCCCCAGGTGGAAGACAGTGAGCTGCTTTCGGGGCGGATCGACGATCCAATACTCATCCACGCGGTTGCGTTCGTAGATGGCCTTTTTCTCGGTCCGGTCGCGATGCGATGTGGTGGGCGAGAGGATCTCGACGACGAGGTTGGGAACGATGCGCAGGAACTTGCCAGGTGACGGTGTCGGGCCTGCCGCGAAACGCTTGGTCGAGATGTAGGACACGTCGGGCTCGACGGTGTCCCCGGAAGGGAGGTCATACCCGGCGCTTGAGTCGAGCACGACGCCGAGCTTCCCGGCCCGCACATGAGCGGTCAGGCCTCCCGCGATCGCAGCGCCGATACTCGCGTGCGGCCACCCAGCCGGCGGCGTCATTACGATCCTCCCATCGATCAATTCATAGTGATTGACGTCAGACGCTGGCCGGCAATCGAGCCAGCGGCGAAATGCCTTCTGATCGAAACATGCATCGGACTGGAAGGCCGTTTCAGCGATCATGGCGGTAGATACTATACCTCGTGCGTGGCGTGTATACACGGCTCCGTCTGAGATTTTACGGCATCAGGACTTCGTCGGTTCTTTCAAGAACGGCGTGATCAAATCGATCGGCAGCGGGAAGATCGTCGTCGAGTTATTCTCCGAGGCGACTTCGGTGAGGGTTTGCAAGAAGCGTAGCTGCAAAGCCATCGGGTGTTGGCCGATTACCGCCGAGGCGTCGGCGAGCTTCTGGGCTGCCTGGAACTCGCCCTCGGCGTTGATCACCTTGGCGCGGCGTTCGCGCTCGGCTTCTGCCTGCCGCGCCATGGCGCGCTGCATCTCTTGCGGGAGATCAATGTGCTTTACCTCGACGCTGACGACCTTGATGCCCCACGGGTCGGTCTGCGTGTCGAGGATCTCCTGCAGGTGGGTATTGATCTTGTCGCGTTCCGCCAGCAACTCGTCGAGCTCGGCTTGGCCGCAGGTGCTGCGCAGTGTCGTCTGCGCCAGCTGCGAGGTGGCGAACAGATAGTCAACGACCTCGACGACGGCGCGGTTTGGATCGATGACGCGGAAGTACAACACCGCGCTGACCTTCACGGAGACGTTGTCGCGGGTGATCACGTCCTGCGGCGGGATGTCCATAGTCACCGTGCGCAACTCGACCGTTTGCATCTTTTCGATGAACGGGATGACGTAGACGATCCCCGGGCCGCGTGAATCCACCAGCCGACCGAGCCGGAAGATTACCCCGCGCTCATACTCCTTGAGGATCTTGATACCGCTGGCCACCATGCCGATGGCCAGAATGATGAAGGTTGCAGCCGGTGCAAACATCGCGATCTCCTATTCAGGGAAGAAATTCAGAGAAGAGAAACACGAAAGCACGAAACTTCGAAAGCACGAAAGATGAACATATGGCCCTTTTCTCCTTTCGTGCTTTCGCCCTTTCGTGTTTTCGTGATTCTCCTGCTTTTTCTCATATCAGGGTTGGTTGCCGCGTGCGGCTATGCGGTGCGCGGGCTCTCCGGTCGTTGCCGGGCGATGCGACGTACCGTCAGGCGCAGACCGTTTACCTGCGTGACCTCCGCCTGCTCGCCGACTTCGATGGGCTCATCGGCGACGGCATTCCAGTACTCACCATGCACCAGGAGCTTCCCGCCGGGAAGCACGGCGATGCGCTGGCGGGCCTCGCCGATTTCGCCGATGAGGCCCTCGGGGCCGAGCGACGACTTGCGGCGCTGCGTGCGGACCACGAGATAGCCCACCAAGAGCGTGAATCCCCCGAACGTCGCCGCCGCCGCATAGACGATGTTCCGGTCGACCGTAAGATCGGATGTCGAGGTGTCGAACAGCAGCAACGAGCCGAGAACGAAGGCGACGATGCCGCCGATCCCGAGGACGCCGAAGCTCGGCAGGAAGAGCTCGCTGATGAGCAAGGCGAGCCCCAGGCCGATCAGGGCCAGGCCGCTGTAATTGATCGGCAGCACTTGCAGTGCGGTGAGCCCCAGCAGCAGACAGATGCCGCCGGATACGCCGGGGAAAAAGACGCCGGGGTGCGTGAGCTCGACATAGAGTCCGAGCAGCCCAGCCATCATCAGGAGATAGGCGACGTTTGGGTTGGCGATGATGTTGAGCAGTTTCTGTTTCAGCCGCATCTCTTTGCGCACGATCTCGGCGCCAGCGACGTCGAGCCGGACCTTTGCACCCTTCACGGTCACCTCGCGCCCATCGAGCTTGCGCAGCAGGTCGTCGACGTTGCTGGCGATCAGGTCGACGACATGCAACTGCACGGCCTCCTGCTCGGTGATCGACACGCTTTCGCGCACCGCCTTCTCGGCCCACTCGACGTTGCGGCCGCGCTCCTGCGCGATGGTCTTGCTCAACGAGACGGTGAAGTTCTCCACTTTCTCGCGCATGTCGCCATCGATGTTTTCCCCCTGTCCGCCGACCGGATGCGCCGCGCCGATGTTGGTGCCGGGGGCCATGGCGGCGATGTTCGCGGCCATGGTCACAAAGACGCCCGCCGACGCCGCGCCGGCGCCGCTCGGGGCGACGTAGACGACGACGGGCAGGGGCGCGCCGAGCAGGTCCTTGACGATCAGTTTGGTCGAGTCGAGCAAGCCGCCCGGGGTGTCGAGCTCGATGATCAATGCCACGGCGCCGTCGCGGTTGGCGTCGGCGATCGATTCGTGGATGAAATCGGCGGTGGCCGGATTGATCCCCGCGTCGATGACGATCAGCTGCACGCGGCGCTCGCCGCCTGGACGGTCGACAGCCTCACTATCCGCGTTCTCGGCCTCCGCGTCCTCGTGCTCCACCGGGTCGTGGTCGGCAAGCGTGCGCGGCACGTCGGTTGGATGCGTGGCCGGCGCCTGCGTCCTGGTGGATGCCCGCGGGGTCTTGGCCCAGCAGGTGTTCTCGAATAGCGACCACGCGCCTCGATAGGCCGCCAAAAGAAGGCGGCTACTCGGGGTGAACGGATCAGATCTTTCAAGCGCACCGCGCGCCCCCCGATCACCCCGAGTAAGCCCCGTCTCTGCAGGGGCCGTATCGAGGCGGCGCGTCGGCGTGGGGGCTCGGTGCCCGTTGGTCGTGACGAGGCACAGTGCCGCGAGGCCCGCGGCAAACAGAACGCCGCTGGCGCGTGGCGGAGGTTCTCTCACGCCTCCGACTCCAGCTCGCGCATCACCAGCTTGATGTCTTCCCAGACCAGGCGCTTGTCGTTGGGGTTGCGCAACAGGTAGGCAGGATGCAACGTCGGCATCAGCTTGATGCCCTGGTACTCGTACCAGTGGCCACGCAGGCGCGAGATGGGGGTGCGCATGCCGAGTAAGGTCTGGGCGGCGAACGTTCCGAGGGCGACGAGGACGCGCGGCTGGATCAACTCGATCTGGCGCAGCAGAAACGGCTGGCAGCTGGCGATTTCGTCGGGCTCGGGGTTGCGGTTTTCGGGTGGCCGGCACTTGATGACGTTGGCGATATAAATGTCCTCGCGGCGCAGCTTCATTCCCTTGGTGATGATTTCGGTGAGCAGTTGGCCGGCGCGTCCGACGAACGGCTCCGCCTTGAGATCTTCGTCACGGCCCGGGCCTTCGCCGACGAACATCAAACGGGCGCGCGGGTTGCCGACGCCGAAGACGATGTTGGTGCGGCCGCGGCACAGCTTGCACCGCTGGCAGTCGCCGATCTCCGCACGCAGTGCTTCGAGTGTGCCCGCCGCGCGCACGCCCGGTGCCGCGAACAGCTGAGCGGCCGGCGCGGCGACCTTGGTCGCCGCCGGAGGCGCCAGCGGGGCGGCAGCTGTCGAGCACGTCGGCGAAAGGTGCGGCGTCGTTGCGTGTGGCAACGCTACCGCCGGCGGAGTGCTGGCGGCGCGGCGCGGAAACGCGTCGAGTCCCGTCGACTGCTGATACTCGACATAGGCACGAATCGCTTCGAGTAACTCGTCCACCGCAGCAGGGCCGCGAATGGGGGCACGCTGTGCTCCGTTGCCAGCGTCAGGCGCTGCGTCATCGGCTGTGGTGGGAGTGCTGCGCCCATTCCCGCTCATGGCGTCATCCGTGCGGCATCGTCCGGGAGTGTCCGCACCTCGCTGCGGTGTGGGCAGCATCATGCGCGTGGCGTCCGGCTCGCAAAGTTGACGGGACCTTATCACCCTGGGTGTAACGCTTCAACGAGCGCCGCCGCGGCGTTGCCAACATTGCGATATGCAACGTCAATAGACATTTGACACTGCTGCATTTTGCATGAACGCCTAGATTCCGGGCAGCAGGTGGTGCCCATTCGCTCGCCGCTGCGAGCTGCAAGGGTCGTGGCGACCGCATCGCAGTGCGCCCCTCAAGTTGGCGGGCACCTTGCTCTCCCGCGAGGTGTCGCGACTCAGCGCGGCAGAAGCGAGTGAGGGCGCATGAAGAAAATCGAGGCGATCATCAAACCGTTCAAGCTCGATGAGGTGAAGGAAGCGCTGGCGCGCGCCGGCATCGAGGGGCTGACGGTGAGCGAAGTGAAAGGATTTGGAAGGCAGAAGGGCCACACCGAGTTGTATCGCGGTGCCGAGTACGTCGTCGACTTCCTGCCCAAGGTCAAGCTCGAAATTGTCGTCGACGACGGCAAAGCCGCGGCGGTAGTGGAGGCGATCCTCAATGCGGCGCGCACCGGTCGCATCGGGGACGGCAAGATCTTTGTCTTGCCGATTGAAGAGATCGTGCGGATTCGCACCGGCGAGCGCGGTACCGAGGCACTCTAGGTACCGAGGCACTCTAGATGTGCGGGATTGGACGCGGCATGGCGATCAACGGGAGTGGCCCACAGAAACGACGCTGGGCGCAGCCCGATAGTTGGATCAGGCGGACGGGGGCGGGCCTTTGGCAACAAAAGCGCGCTGGGAAGCGCAGATTTGGAGGGCGACTATGGGAGAAGGTGAGACAATCACGATAGGCAACAGACTGCAGCGTTTGGGAGTGCGGCTGCGCGATGCCGAATGGCGGCGTTACGGGTATCTGCTGCTGGCGGGCAAGGGGCTCGGCTTGGTCGTGCTGTTCGCGAGCATGTACTTGATCTCCGGGCTCATCGGCCATGGCGTGCATGCCGAAGACGCGGCGCCGCCCGTGCTGAAGGGGAATGACATCGTCAATCCGATCAACACCGTCTGGACACTGGTGGCGGCGTTCCTCGTCTTCGGGATGCAGCCCGGGTTCACGATGCTGGAGGCGGGCTTCTGTCGATCGCGGGAAACCGTGAACGTGCTCATGGAGTGCGTCGTCGACACGTGCCTGTGCGGCCTGCTGTTTTATGCATGGGGGTTTGCCTTCATGTTCGGCGCCGGCAACCCAATCTTTGGAACGCAGTACTTCTTCCTGCAGGGCGCGCCGGCAACCTACGGCACGAGCGGCGTGGCGTTCTTGGCCGTCTGGATCTTCCAGTACGCCTTTGCCGATACCTGTTCGACGATTACCTCCGGCGCCATGATTGGTCGGACTGGCTTCGTCGGTGATCTGATCTACAGCGTTGGCGTCTCGGGGTTCATCTATCCGATCTTCGGCCACTGGGCCTGGGGTCCAGACGGCTGGTTGGCGACGATGGGCAGCGAGGGGAACGTCTTCGCGTCGCTGGGGACGAGCTTCCACGACTTCGCGGGGTCCACGGTGGTGCACAGCATCGGTGGATTCGTGGCGCTCGCGGGCTCGATCGTTTTGGGCCCCCGTCTGGGTCGCAAGTTCAAGCGCGACGGCGGCGGTCCAATGCTCCCTCACGATCTGACAGTGGCGACGGTGGGCGGCTTCATCCTCTGGTTCGGGTGGTACGGGTTCAACCCGGGCAGCACGCTGTCGGCGATGGACTTCGAGGGG
>CAZTDK010000354.1:0-6777 GCA_964611965.1 uncultured Binatia bacterium (SeqCode)
GGCGGGCGACGGGCAGCCCTCCTCCTTGCAGGGGTAATGGACGCCAACCTTGTCCACGGCGGCGGTCAACTCGGGATCGCCGTCCATGGCGTTGACGAAATTCCAGAGGGACGGTGCGATGGTGTCCGCGCCGACGATCTTGGTCTCCGGATGCCGCTGGTTCACGGCGGCGCGCAGGGCAAGGTACCAGGCGCGGTCGAAGCCCATCTCGTTGCGCCCGCCGATGTAGTCAATGCGCAACCCGTGAGCATTGGCGCAGTCAATCCACTTCATGAGGTAGTCGATGGTATCGGCTGACCAGTACTGGCCGTCACCGAGCCAACCCGGCGCGCCCCACGCCAGCCCCGCGAGGACGATGTTGGGATTGCGCGCTTTGGCCTGCTCCATGACCCAGAACTGGTAGCTGGCGTTGCAGTCCACGGCGTCCCGCGCGTGCATGTGGCTGGCGTCGGCGCCGTCGGTGGAGTTGGCGTCGCCGCCAATTTCGGCCTTCAGGATTTGCAGCGACGCGCCGACACCCGGCTTGAAGAGGTAGTCGAGGATTTCCTTTTGTTGCGCCTCGGGGTACTCCAGCAGGTAGCGGTCATTGCCGCCGCTGCTGATGGCCCCGACGCCGTCGAAGGTGCGGCCGCCGCCCGATGGGTCTATGGAAACCTGGATCGGCGCGGCGGCGGGCTGCGCGCAGGCGGGCTCGGCAGCGGAGTTGGCAGCGGAGTTGGATTCCTCCCCGCAGCCGACGAAAGTCGCCGCTATTCCGCAGAGCAGGGCTACCGAAACAGTTGTCCAACGGCGAGTCAACTTCATATCGGGTGCCTCAATCGTGCGGGGGTCCGAACACTGTGGGTCGGTTCATGATCGCTGGCGCGAAGCCGATCTGAGAAGAGGAGAAGATAGCCGAAACGAGACACCGACTCCGATGCCGATTCCTGATCAACACTATGACACTGCCAGTAGGCGTTTGGGGTGGAGGCCGTTGACGTATCCCATGAAGCTAGGCTCGGCGATGCTGTAGCCGAGCAGTTCTTGCACGCGAGGCGAGAGGTTCCGCGCCACCTGCGGGGCACGGCCAGCGCCATGCTCGATCTGGCGCAGCCATGGCTGACGGTACTGCGGGGGATGCGACATCGGGGATCTGTTTACACCGCCTGCAGGTGGTGCGGCAATCTGCTTTCCTCGCGCAACAGCTGGGGGAGGCCTTCCCGTGGGATCATGGGGTTGATGTCTTCCACGAAGTGGCTGATCTCTTCTATCCGCCTGCGCAGTCCTGCAAGTCGTACGGAAGATGCAACAGACCACACGCACCGTTGCTGTACGCGTCGACAAATCCCATCGCACCAAGCTTTGAGGTGGGAGAGATGCATAGAGGTGAAGTCTTCATTCTGATTTCCTACGTTATTCGGGACGGGATGTCACTCACCGTGGCGCCGATCGGCATCGGAGTGCCGGCTGAAACAGCAGACATCTTGGTCACCGATGAGAGAAAGCGTGCCCTTGCGAGAACCAACGAGTTCCTCAACGGTCTTTTCACTCTGACGCGGACCGACGCGAAGTACTACAAGCTTACCACTGAGATTATTGACACCTACTTCGATTATCCTGGCAATTCAGGCTTCTTATACCCATCGATCCGAAGATCTGAATCGCCTGCGGCATACGAGAACCTGGCAATACGGGCACGCTCTTCACCGTAAGCGGATCCCATTATCTGATCACCGCGGCGCATGTGATCGGTGATCTCGTGAAGGGTTCTGAACTCGATCGCATTTGGGATACCCACAGGCGGTGTGCACGCGGTGGTATCCAATCTCGGAGAACATCTCATCTATTACGCGCAACGCAACGGAGACGACTACGACCCGTTTGACGCCGCCATCATTCGTCTCAGTCAACCCGAGTTGATCGACGCCCTTCAAACCAATTGGAGTTTTGTTTCGCCCAACAATCTCGGCCCCATCCCTCCTGAAGGCAGACAGGGGTTTCTGGTTGCAGGATACCCTCGGGAGGTCAGCAGGCGGGAGGGGTTCGAGCTGTCCGCTAAGTTCATGACGTTCGCAACGAATTCACTCGGCTCACTTCCGGATGGACTTGAGCTCCGCCCTGGTCTGGATATTCTCCTGACGCATGAAGAGATCGGTGCGGGCTTCGACGGCGAACCCATTCGGCTTCCAAAGCTCAACGGAGTAAGCGGAGGCTCAGTCTGGGTCGCGCACCGCGACGAGAGCCGCGATCCTGTGTGGAGCGCGCGATCACACCTCAAGCTCGTTGGAATTCAAACCGCGGTCGCGCGGGGTTCATACATACGCGCGATCAGCTGGCAGTTGGTGGCCAAATTTTTTGAGCGGCTGGACCTTCGTGCGGCGCAGGAAATCTCACAAGCCCTAGAGATGTAGACGGCGCCCGCCACCCATGACCAGCATCCCCGCCGACCTCCCGGTACCTCAATCAGCCACTTCCCTGGTCCACACCGGCAAACGTCTCCCGGTCGACCAGCACCCAGCCGCCAACGGAGAGATGGTGCAGCAGATCAATACGGAGAGAGGAGGCAGCAGATCAATTGACCCTGGTACATGTAGCACTCGCGCGGCGTCGGGCAGGGCACATGCGGGGCGCATCCCTCCTGCTTGCATGTGCTCGGCAAGGACTCCATGGGCTCGCCGGGAGGTTGCACCGCGGCTTCTCCCGTGGCGAGCGAGGTCCGGATGACCGTGTCGCCCGAGTGTAAGGGAATGGACCAGCCCGCTTCGCCGTCATCACGCTCCCCATTGGCGTTGCTGTCGACGAACCAGGAAAGGGAGAAGCTGTTGGGCTCGAGTTGGACCGGCAGGGTGACGGTGCCGCTACCGCTCTCGCTGACAGTTGCGGTACGACGCACCACCTCGGTCCTGCCGGCATCCCCCTGGGCATAGATCGCTGCGACGAAGGTCTCACCGGCGTACTGGTTGAGCCCGTCGACACTGAACTCGACCGCGTTGGGTGACACCGTGTTCGGCGACGATGAGGACTCGCCGCATGCCGCGACGAGAACCATCACGAACATCCAGACACGACATTGACACATAGGCGGCAGCGGTACCACGCGACGTGAAGTCGCGTCAAGGATCACCCAATGCGGTTTCCTTGAGTCGGCAAGTTGGTCTTCCACCTCTTCGCTTCGCTCGCTGAGTTCGAACGAGACCTCATCCGCGTTACGTACGCTGGCGGGGCTCGCCTCCCGCGGACGCATGGCCCAGACGAGCCCCGCGAAAGCCGCTAGCGGTGTTGCCACTCGCCGTGATGAAGGCGGATCGCGACGAGGCGTGGGTAACGATCTGCCGAGAGATCAAGAAGGCTGTTGAGACGCTTTCTCTGTAAGAACGTGCCAGTCGAATCGGAGCCCGAGGGATGGTCGGTCTTGTAGTGGTATAGACGGCACCTACGATAAAGCCGGCCAGGTGGCTGTTCATTTACCCGTATCGCGCCTCATGTCCTCTTTGCGTATGAAGTTGGTCCCGGCGCTGTCGGATAACCTCCGGGTCGAGTTTGGGGGTGGATCGCGTGCGCGCGGCTTCCTGCACAAGGCGGTCTATTGCCTTCGACCGGATATTGGCGATGACGAATCGCTCAGCGCCAAAGGCGGTTCGACGGTTGATCTCCCGGGCGAGTTTCTCGCTTACTCGGCGACGCCTCAGGTTCCGGCTTCGGTCCAGCAACAAGCAGACGCTGGGGCTAATCGGAAACGTGACCTCCGTGTCGGGCAAAGCGAGTCCACCGCCAAACGCTGCGCGCGAGCCGCGGCGCGAAAAAATCGTCAGCGGTGCGTCGCTGGTGATGAGGAGTATCGATTGGTCAGCCCATGCACTTCGGTGGCCTTCTCCCAAGAGTGTTGCACCGAAAACTCGGCATACTGCTCCCGCCGCAGCCGACACAGCTTTGAGCTCACCCTGCAGCTCCGTCTCCAGCATTATAGGAACCGCTGAACACCGCAGGCTCGCGAGGACAAGAGGTCTTATGGCAACGAGGCACTGCACGTGAGGGTCAGTCGATTGCGGGCGGTGCCGGAACCCGTTTGTGCCGTCACACCCAGCCGGCGCAGCGTGCCCGCCGGCACGACGACATTCACATAGCCGGTGCACGCGTTCGACGTGGCAGCCGCAGGACTGTACGCAATCACCGCGCCGGTGGCGGTACCGACCGACCCCGGATCCGCAGTCGCCAACGCCGCGAGCACGGTTGCCGCATTCGCACTGTTCGTTGGGTCGACACTGTTCGGCGCCGGTGTGAGCTTCACGCTGGTGATCGACGTCGGTGTGCACGGAACACGCGGATCCTGGCTGTTCAAGCAGGCGGCGATACGGAAGGTACACTGTCCATCCTGCATGCCATCCGCATCACAGAATGGCTGGCCATCGGCGCAGCGAATGGTGCGGCCGGGCAGCTGCGTCTTGGCCACCAGGGTCAGGTTGGGATCCGCGAGCCACTCGACTCCGCAGGCACTGGTACGCCCGGTGGCAGGGACGCAGATTCCGGGTGCGCTGTCGGTGCACTCGATGGCGGGCGGCGTACACGCCACGCCCGTAATGCAGGCGTGGGCCAGGTTGGACCATGCCGGGTTGACCGTGTATGTGGTCGATCCGACAACGACTTGGTCGTCGCACCGGCTGCCCGCACAGATGTCGGCGTTCTCGTTCCCAGAGCGATCACTAAACCATCCGCCGTTGTCGATCGGTGGCGAATCGGGATCGGTCACCAACTCGGTCAATTCGTGGGAGCCCACCGACTCGAACGACGGGACGGGATCGGTCGAGCCATCAAAGAAACACGTCCCGTTTCCGCTGGTGCACGGATACGGCAGCACTTCGTAGCGAAACGGCGCTCCCGCGGTGCCGAAGCTATCGTGGTAACCGCAGAAGAGGAAATTCGCCCCGCCGCAGCCGGTACTGCCATCGGTTGCTGCCACCGGCACACCCTTCTCCGGCACCACGACGTACACGCGATCGTCGCTGCGTGCCGGCGCATGCCCCGCCGCGATCTCATTCTGAATCTTCTGTCGAATCACCGAGTCGTCCAACGGCGAAGG
This sequence comes from uncultured Binatia bacterium (SeqCode), assembly GCA_964611965.1. Classification (GTDB taxonomy): domain Bacteria; phylum Desulfobacterota; class Binatia; order HRBIN30; family HRBIN30; genus CAZTDK01. Next base: position 5,057 of record CAZTDK010000354.1, read on the forward strand.
CGGTGCGCTGGCGATGACGAACGAACCATTGTAGGTGCCCGCGCCTAAGGGATAGGCCGGAACGGCGTATTCGCGCCAGGCGCAGGCGTACTCGCTGGTTCCCAAATTCTGGTACATCGACACCAGCGCCGCCTTGGCGCTGAGGTGTTCGGGATCACTGTTCCACTCGTTGCCCCAGAAGAGCAGGAACACATCCGGGTTCTGGACCAGCGCCCCACCGTGATAGTTCAGCGTTTCCCGGCGCGGCCTGCAAGTCACGTCAGGATGGTTGACCGCGTCGGCATGCGTGGGCGCCAACGCGCCAGCCACCGCCCGCGATAGCGTGTCGCGTCCGGGCGGGGTGGCGGTCACTGGGCGCGGCGGCAGCTTGCCACGCGGTGTTGCGTGAGCTCGCGGAGCTGGGCCCAGGATCGGGATCAATACGACGGCAAGCACGAGAGCGAGGTGGCGAGGCCGCAGCGAGTCGCGCCATGGCAGTGGTCGATGCATGGATGGAGCATTCTGTGGGATCGAGCCCTTGTCAACTCACCATTTGGGATTGAGTTTGCCGACTCGGAACGTAACAGTATTCGGATGGGTCGATCGATAGGGGTACGAGAGAACGGGGGGGCGTCGGGCTAGTAACCCGACGGTCATCGCTTTGTTGTCGCGGACTTACGCGCGTCGGTTGCCACTGGGCGCCGTTTTGTCCGCACCCCCTTTCAGGTGTAAACTTTTGGTACCCAGAGAGCACAAGATATCCCGACGCGACCCTCTCGGCGTTCGCGCTGGGCAGCTGGGCAGTGTCCGCCTCGGAGGTGTCCCGGAGGCCTTACGCCCCGATCACAATCGGCGCTTTGCCATCAGCTCCGCCGACGCCACTCCTGCGTGGCGGGCGGTGCGCCGGGAAGTCGCTCTGAGCGAGTTTCCGACCGCTGAAATCATCGGTCTCGCCGCGACTTGCTGGCAAGCCGCGAGAACCCTGCCGGAAAGGTGACGTACACCTATGATGCGGCCGACCGGCGCGCGACTATGACGCTGACTGCGCCCCGCGCGCGGCTCAGCAGCATCACCTTCAAGCGAGGAGGGACGGTGCTCGGGGATCTGCGCATACGACGCAGCCGGTCATCGAACCACGATGGGGAGAAGATGGGCGAGTGCCGGCCTGCCGGCGGCAGTGGGCCTGGCCACCTACGATGGGAGCAACCGGCTGACGGCGTGGGATAGCAACCAGCTCGTGGCGACCGACCCGGGGGGCCTTACGGCGCAATTCAAATATGACGGGCTCGGCCGACGGCTGGAAACGGACATCGATACGAATCCGAGGACGCGCTTCGTCTATGACGGCATGAATCCGGTGCTCGAGACCAGCGCGCTCCGAATCTACAACCTGCTTGAAGACCACTTCACGGTGCTGGTGGTGAACGCCCGCCATCTCAAGCAGGTCCCGGGACGCAAGGCCGACGTGAGGGACTGTGAGTGGATCGCGCACTTGCTGCACTGCGGCTTGCTGCGGGGCAGCTACGTGCCCTCGCGGACGTACCGTGAGTTGCGCGACCTGACCCGGCATCGCACCAAGCTGGTGCAGCAACACACGCAAACCGTCAACCGCCTGCATGCGGTGCTGCAGGACGCCAACATCAAGCTGAGCTCGGTAGCCACCCGCGGTGGGCAGCCGATGGAGGGGGCCAACGGCCAGTCCGTGCGCTTGGAGCTTCAAGCCGATTGTTTCGCCGGCGTGT
>CAZTDK010000355.1:0-6771 GCA_964611965.1 uncultured Binatia bacterium (SeqCode)
TGGACGCTGCGCGACGCACTGGAGAAGCGTGAGCTCGATTGCGTGCGTGCCACGGATATGATCGGTGCGATTTTCCGCAACGCGGGTCGGACGCGCTTCGGGCACGTCCGCTGGTGCGCCGGAACGGCCGCGCACTCGGTTGCGGCCTACCTGGGCCGCGATGGCGACCAGTCACGGACCCTGATCGTCGATGGGCTGATGCCCGCCGATAAGCCGGAGGTCTGGCCGGACGCCTATTTCCACGGACACCGCTGGCCGCCGCAGCCCGGGGTGCAGAATCCTCCCACGCCATACGCCGTCGAGCTGTACGCGCGCGGCCTCGACAATTACATCTGGGCGGAGGGGTACGTCATCCGCGGCCCGCACGCCGGCTGGTTGACGACGTCCCGCATTCCATACTCCACGCACCGCCGGGCGGACTCCTCCCGCAAAGTGTTCGATGGACCGTATCCGAATTGAACAACATGCCGCCGACGCGTCGGGGATGGCCGGCATAAGCACTGCGATCTCCGATACCGCGCCACAGTGCTGGCTCGATCGCCGCTCACCACGACCCACCATGCGAGGCTAATGATAACGTCTGACGTCCCCGACCATATATCCCAGAGGCCGCACCCCAGGCATACCAGTCCGAGGAGAAATTTCTTCATGCAGAACCGCCGAACCCTTTGCCGCCACCTCAAAACACTCTTGCCCGTCAACGTCGAACGCTGGCATCATGCGCGCGCCTCCGAGCGCGGCGCGTGCATGCGTTGGTTCGACATCCCCCACTTTCCACTGATCAGGGCTAACGCCCTTGCGGCGCTTCTCAACATTTCAAGGCACTCCACTCGATTCGGAGGCAGCGACACATCCCACAGCGCGCGTATGCCCACTACTAGACCTGCAAGGCCAATCGCTGCGGTGAGGCCCCCGACGGCTTGCAGTAGGTAACTCAGCCCATTTCTGAAATTACCAGTCATGACTTTGAAGCCGAACGCGGTGCTTCAGCGGCGCGCGTCTTTGTGCGCGTCCGCTGCAAGCTGATGTTCGGCATGCCTCGCAAACGAGCGTCGCATCTGACGAGCGGTCTTGTCGGGCAACTCCAACAAGAGGAAGCGATCACCTTCGTAAATGTAGTCCTCGCCGCTCTCGTCGATCACGCGCAGGTCCCCGTCGCTTTCGACATCGCGATCGGGGAGCACGCGGTAGACCTTGTGCTGCTCCAGGGAGGCCGGGTAGTCGGAGTTGTCGATGCACAGGGCAAATCGGACTCGCGCTTTTGCCATCTCAGCCCTCCTCGATGTACCGCTTTCGCTTGAACTCTGTCCGGCCGATTCCATGCGCCTCGTACCAGTGAAGCTCAGCGCGACGCACGCGACCATTCGCAAGTCGGATCGTAGCCACTCCCTTCATCTTTCGCCAACGCCCCTGACCGTACCGCTTCCGGAGTCTCGGCAAATCCCTGATGCTACGACCGACGGCGATCGGCTCGGCGCCGGTTATTTCGCTCAAAATCTGGAACCGCTGGAGCGCCATTCGCGCACTCTGCCAGATCGCGCATCACGCGTCGAATCCATGCGGTGGCCGGTGCCCAGAGCGCGTCGTCCAAGCCGAACACCTGCCGCTCATGCGCGGGCCGCCTCTGGCCGTTGCATGCAGCGGTTTGTTCGGCCTGGTCTTAGCCAGTGACTGAACTCGGCCACCTTGACCGTGCGTCCCCGATTCATCGCGAAAGATCCGCATCTACGCGAGACAGCCACACCAGGCTTCAACCAGACACGCGCCAAAGACTACGCCAAGCACTGCCGCCGGAACCATCGGCAGTTCTGAATGCCGGCTGTGTACGGCCCAAATGAGCAACAGAAGACCAAGCAGCCCAAATCCCAATGGCGCCAAATAAATCAGAACGAGCCCGATGAGACCGAGGAGTGGATGCGCCGCGTCTTCAAGATCGGTGAGGCCAAGAAGGTGCATACCTTGCCGGGGTCAGGTCTGGAAAGTGGAAAGTCAGCGACATTTCCAAATTCCAGACCTGGCCCCATTTCCCCGTGGCCCATCTCATTCACAACGATCTTGATTGAGATATTTCGGACTCCTTTTGCGCCCGCTGCTCTGCATCTCTGCGCCTCTGCGTGAGAAGCGTTATTGCATCGTGGCGAAAGGCTTTCACCAGGCAAATCGTGTTCACGCCGCCGGCGGGGCCTTCGGCGGCGGTTTGCGGCGGCCGATGGACATGTACTCCTGCATGAAGGCGAACGGCGCCTCGAGCTCCGGATGATTCGGCATCGCGGCCACAATCAATCGCCAGGTCGACAGGACGTTCCCCCACAGGTTGGAATCGTGCGCAATGCGCTGGCGGCCGGCAAGCACCGCCGCGTGCTCGGCGGTTGCGGCGCGCTGCGCCAGGCGTTCGCCGCGCCTCAACAATGTACGGATCTTGTACGCCGAGATCTCGCCTTTGAAGTTGGTGCGCGTCAATGCATCGGCGAACTGTCGCACAATGCCGGCGTAATCGGCGGGTGCCCGCACCAGATGCCGCACGGCGTCGGCGCCGATGTCGAGTGTTTCAACCCTTGCCGTACGCCGCCGCTTCGGCGCCGTCGCACCGTTTCCATTTTGCGCCCGTTGCCGCACTGGCTTCGTCCGCCGCGCCGGCTGCATTCGCCGCGCTTTCTTCGCTGCCGCCATGCCACGCCTCCTTCTCGTGCGACGACGAGCGCCAGCTCGACACTCGCCGCGCCAACACAGTTGTTATGGCGTGCTCTATGACACGAAATGTTTCTCTTGTCTAGAATATTTTTCAGGGAATCGAGTGGGTGATGTGTGACTCACCTGATCGTTGCAGAGAGGATGGAGTTGGTGCGGCAGCAGCTCCCATCTCACCCCGGATTCCCGCTTTCGCGGGTATGACATCCAATAGTCTGCACCTTGAATACGGGGCACGAGTCAAGCGCCGCGGTGGGCGGGATGTCTATGACAGATGGCCTTGCCCACCAAAGCACCGCACATGGTTTCGGGTCTCGGGTTTCGGGTCTCGGGTTCCGGGTTGAGGAGAATGCAGAAAAATTGCGAACCACGAAACCAGAAACCCAAAACTGAGTCAGCGGAATCGCCGGGCAAAGCCGGCTGCACGGTTGCACCCACCAAGAAGGCAAAAGCCGAAGAGAAAAGATGGTGGCGGCAGGCCTCCGTGCCTGCCGAATTGAGCCGAATCACAGCCTTCGCCGTGAGATGCCAGGCGACAGAAACAAGTGGCGACTTCGGACATCGCAGATTTTCCGTCAGCGACATTTTCAACGGGACGATCTGAAATTCGCGACATCCGAGACGGCAGAATCTTTCGTCTCGCGGTCAATGATGTGTACGAGCAGGTCATCTGTCGCTCTTCGACGCTCGAGATCCAAAGGTCGGCGGCCGAATCGCACATGAAATCAACGGCTTCTCCACCGCCAACAATTCCAGAGAAATCTTCTCGAATTCGAGAAGATTTCTCTGGTCGTCGAGAGAGCGGGAGCGGACGTCGGCAAGCGGCTGGGCTCCGTCGAGAAGTTCCTTCCCGAATTCGAGACGCGGCGCCTGGATGTCGAGACGCGCCGACTGGATGAGGCGAAGAATTCTCTCCTGATCGAGAGATTCGCGCTCGCGCTCCGGAGGCGCGGGCTCGATGACCAGTCAGTGCCGGTAGTTGTTCAGCAACTGCTGAGGTTCGAGAGGCGTCCGGGTGGCGATGGGCGCGCGGGATGGCTCGGGATCCCGGCTGAGCGCAGCATGCTGCGCCGCTATAGCGCAGTTGATTCGGCGGAACGCAGCCTGCTGCGCCGCAACGGTGCTGTCGATTCAAACATGCGCCGTGAAGATCTCTTGATTCGCTGCGTCTCTTTGCAGCTTTGCGCCTTTGCGCAAGCCCCTTTCTGTCAGTTGCGGTGAGCCTCAGAAGATATTTCCGATGCTGAAGCTCACCTCGCCGATCGATTCGTTGCTGCGCCGGTCGAGCTTGAAGCCGTACTCCAGGCTGATCGCGCCGACCGGCGTGATGTAGCGTAAGCCGGGACCGGTGGAGCGCCGGAAGTTCTCCAGGCTGTGCGCGCAGTTCGTCAGGCCGACGCCGCTGGGGCAGTTCTGTAGATAGACACCGCCGCCGTCGACGAACACCACGCCGCCCAGGCCGTAGATCAGCGGGAAGCGCAGCTCGGTGTTCAGGTTGATCGACATGTCGCCGCCCACCGGGTCGCCGGCGCTGCCGAGCGGGCCGACTTTGTTTTCCTGGAAGCCGCGCACCGTCGTGCGGCCGCCGAGAAAGAAGCGGTCGCGAATCGGCACCTGGTCGCTGCCCTCATATGCGAAGGCGTAACCGGTGCGGATGGCGTAGACGAAGGTGAGGTCGTCGAAGACCGGGATATACTGGCTGTGCTCGCCGAACACCTTGATGAACGGTACGCCCGAACCCAACGAGCCCGGCGCATACTTCAGTCGCAAGGAATCGAAAACGCCACGGTGCGGCACGAAGGCATCGTCGCGCCCGTCGTAGATCAAGAAGGGCCCGAGGCTGACGGTCCAGAGATCGCCGGCGTCGCGCGGATTGAAGGCCAGCACGTCCGGCTGCACGTCGAAGACATAACTGTGCTCGAATTGCAGCTCGGCGCCGATTTGAAAGCCCGGCGCCAGGAAGCGCTCCACCGCCGGGATCAGCGCGTAGCGCTCGACGCTGTATTGGTCGATCGAGCGCGTCGAGCGCTGCGCCACCAGGTTCGTGCGGAACGTCCACTTGGTGTCATCGAGTCGTGGCTCGCGAAAGCCGAGATTGCCGAGATAGTCGTTGAAGCTGCCGTTGCCGGGATCGAGCGCCACTTCGCCGCGCAGGCTGATGCGCCGGCCGAGCCCCTGCATGTTGCTGTATCCGACTTCGCCGAAGGCGAGGATGCCGTCGCGCGTGTTGTAGCCGCCGCCGAACTGGAAGGTTCCGGGCGGCTTCTCGGACACATTGACCGCCACGTCCGTCGTCGGCTCGTCCGCCGTGCTCTCCACCGGACGTACGGTCACGCTGCGGAACAAGCCGAGGCGGTAGACGTCGCTCTGCCCGCGCAGGAGCGCGTCGGGATCCATCGGATCGCCGCGCTTGAACGGCAGCTCGCGGGTGATGACGCGCGCGTGGGTGTCGAAGTTTCCCTGGACGATGATCGCGCCGATGCGTTGCTGTCCGTCCGGCTGCGCCGCGAAACGCACCGTTGCCGCGATGGGGTCGCCCGCCGCATCGTTGCTGACCGTCGCCTTCACGACGGCCTTGGTATAGCCGCTCTGCGCAAACGCGCTCTCCAGCGCGCGTCGATCGGCATCCACCGCCTCGGGATCCAACGGCTTGTCCACCGCCACTTGCAGCTTGGGCAGCTTGCCGGTGAGCGTCTCGGTGCCATCCATCTGCACCGCGCGCACGATGCTGCGCGGGCCCTCTTCGATGAACACGGTGACGAACACTTTGCCGGTTTCCGGCTCGAAGCGCGTCTGCGCATCGACGATCTCGGCGGACTCGAAGCCCTGCCGGCGATAAAGGTACCAGAGCCGCTTCAGATCGTCGTCGAAGACGTTTTGCAGGAACACGCCGCGGCGCCACGGAATCCAGCTCGGCGGCCGCGTCCCCATCGGCGCGATCAGCACATCGGAGGAGACACCGTGGTTACCCTCGAACGTCACCTTGGCGATGCGGTAGCGCGCGCCTTCTTGCACATCGAAGCGCACCACCTTGGGCGGTCCGGGCTCGATGTGCAGATCGACCCGCGCCTCGGCATAGCCATCCTCCTGATACGCGCGCTGCGCGCGCCGCGCCAACTCGCGCCACGTCCCGTCGGTGACGATCGGCCGGTTCGGCAAATCCATCAGCCCCAGCAGCTTGCTGTCGCTCAAGTGGTGATTGCCGTTGAAGCGGACCGCGAACAGCGGTCCCGCCGCGATGGTGAAGCGCAGCAGGCCGCTGTGCTCGAGCAGGTGCTCCCATTTGCTGCTGACATCCACCTCGTAATACAGCTTGTCGCGAAACAGCCGCACGATCGCCGTCTGCGCCTGGCGTTGCTTGGCGCGCGTATAGCGATCGCCGATTTTGATACCGATGGCGTCACGCACGTCGGCGCGCGGCAGCGGCAGCGGCAGCGTGCCGGCGATATCGACGGCATCGATCAGCAGCGGCGGCCCCTCATCGATCAGAAACGTGACATCGACCTCTCCCGAGGAGCGCGGACACACATCCATGGTCACGGTCGCCACCTCGAAGCCCTCCGCCGCGTAGCGCTCGCGGATGCGCGTCGCCGCCGACTCGCGCAGGTCATCGGTCAATACCGTCCCTTCGCGCAACCGCGCCGCCCGCTGCAGATCGTAATCGCTAATGGCATGGTTGCCGTTGAAGCGCAGGCTATCGACGATCGACTTGCGGACCAGATGCGCGACGATCGCGACGCCGTCCCCGCGCGGCTGGGTTTCCACGTCGACCTGGGTGAACAGCTCGGAGAGTGTCAACCGTTCGCTCACCGCGTCGAGGGTTCCGGCGTCGAGCCGATCGCCGACGTGCACGGGCAGCACGCGCAGCAGATAGTCGCGATCGATAGGCGCGGCGCACTCCAGCTCGATGGCCACGATCACCGCATCGTCGGCGCTGGGCTCGGCCGCCGCACGCCACGGGACGGCAACCACCAGCGTCCCCCACACCATCAGGACCGCGCACCAAGCGATCTTATTGGGCATCGCTCGGCGCGGGACACGGCGGGTTGCCCAGCAGCGAAAACGGCAGGGTGCGAAACTCGT
>CAZTDK010000356.1:0-6759 GCA_964611965.1 uncultured Binatia bacterium (SeqCode)
GCGGGCTACTACCTGTGTTCGTTCGGAGAAGCGGTCTCGACGGCGTTGCCGGGCAGTATGCGCATTAGCGTCGAGCGTACCGTGCGATTGGTGTCCGTAGCGCCTGCGGCTGAGAGTGTCGGTGTTGAGGCGCGATCCCTCGATACGGCCCCTGAAGAGATGGGGCCTACTCGGGACGAGCGGAGAGCGAATCCGAACAGTAAGCCGTTCACCCCGGGTAGCCGCCCGCCCTTGGCGGCGTATCGAGGGGCGGCGCTGGAGCATGCGCTGGTTGAATGGCTTGGAATCCATGGCGCGCAACCGCTGGCGGCGCTCCTCGATCAGTTTGGGGCGTCCGGGCGGCGGACGCTGACGAGGCTGCAGCATCAGGGTGTTGTGCGCATCGACGAGGAGCTCCGCGGTGGCGACGCGCCGACCAAGCACGAGCGCTACTTCCGCGCTGCGCACGATCTGGAACGCGACGCCGCACGCGAATGGCAGCGCAAGCGTCCGGCGCAATATGCGGTGTATGCGTACCTGCGCCAACACCCGTTGCAGCGGGCGCGCATGCACGAGCTGGCGGCGACGTTCCCCAATGCTCCCGCCAAGCTTGCCGCACTGGTCAAAGCGGGGTTGGCGGCGGTGGTGCAGGAGGAGGTGTATCGTCCGGTATTTCTCGAGACCACTCCGATCGATCGGCCGGTGCGGCTCACCGACGCACAAGCCGCTGCGGTGACGATCGTGCAGCGCAGTATCGGTGTCGAGTTCCGCAGCTTTCTCTTGTGGGGCGTCACCGGCAGCGGCAAAACCGAGGTCTACCTGCGGTGCATCGCCGCCTGTCTGGCGGCGGGGCGCACCGCACTGGTGCTGGTGCCGGAGATCTCCCTGACCCACCAGGTCGTCGATCGCGTCCGTGCCCGCTTTGGAGAACGCGCCGCCGTCTTGCACAGTGGCCTCAGCGATGGCGAACGCTGGGACGAGTGGCGCAAGATCAGTCGCGGCGAGGCGGCGATTGTCGTGGGGGCGCGTTCGGCGGTGTTCGCGCCGCTGCCGCGGCTCGGCCTGGTCATCGTCGATGAGGAACACGATGCGGCGTACAAGCAGGAAGATGGCGTGCGTTACCACGGCCGCGACGTGGCCATCATGCGCGCCAAGCTCAGCGGCTGCGCGGTGGTGCTGGGATCGGCGACGCCGGCAATGGAGAGCTTTTACAACAGCAGCATCGGACGCTCCGAGCTCCTCACCCTGAGTGAACGTGTCGAGGCACGGCCGCTGCCGAGCGTCGACATCGTCGACCTGCGCCGCAGCCCGGCCGCCGGAAAGTCGCTCCTGGTGTCGCCGCAATTGATCGCGGCGCTGCAGGCCAACCTCGCCGCGCACGGGCAGACCCTGGTGTTCCTCAACCGTCGTGGCTTCGCGAATTTCCTGCAATGCCTGCAATGCGGTGATCCGCTGACGTGTCCGAACTGCAGCGTCACGCTCACCCTGCATCGGCGCTGGCAGGCCCTCCGCTGCCACCATTGCGAGTACACCGTGCCGATACCGTCGGTGTGTCCGGACTGCGGCGGGTTGAGTCTCAGCGCGTGGGGGGCGGGGACCGAGCAGGTCGAGGCAGTGTTACGCAAGCTGGTGCCGGGCGCGCGCGTCGGCCGCATGGATCGCGACACGACGCGCCGCAAGGGGGCCCTGCGCGAAATGGTCGCCGCGTGGGCGCGGCGCGACTACGACATTCTCATCGGCACGCAGATGATCACCAAGGGCCACGATGTCCACGGCGTGACCCTGGTGGGGGTCCTGCTCGCCGACCTCTCGCTGAACTTTCCGGACTTCCGCGCCGCCGAGCGCACCTTTCAGCTGCTGACGCAGGTTGCCGGACGTGCCGGGCGCGGCGAGCGCCCGGGCCGCGTCATCGTGCAGACCCTGCAGCCGGAGCACATCAGCTTGGAGTGTGCGCAACATCACGACTTCCGCCGCTTCGCAGCGCACGAGCTGGCGGCACGTCGCGAGCTCGGGTATCCGCCCTTCGCCCGGCTGGTACAGCTGCGCTGTGAAGGGCCACGTCCCGATGCCACTGAACGCGTGATCCGGGCGCTGGCTGAGCACGTGCAAGCGGCGGCGACCAAGGGGGTGGCCATCCTCGGTCCCACACCATCCCCGTTGGAGCGCCTGCGCGGCCGGCATCGCTGGCAGCTGCTGGTGCGCGGTGTCAATGGCGCCGCGGTCCGCGCCGCGGCACGCGCCGGTCGCGCCGCCGTGCGCCGCCAGGCGCGTGCCGTCGACGTGCGGGTGATCGTCGATGTCGATCCGAACAGTATGCTGTGAGATCAAGAAGAGGGGCGTGAGGGCTTGGGTGCGCGAGAGCTTGGGTCTGTGCGGGGCGCCTCCTTGAGGTGGCGCCCCATGCTGATGCGCTCCTCGACCTCATATCCGATGCTCCGGTAGAATGCCACGACGTCCTGGTTCTCGGCGCGGACCTGCAAGTTGACTTTCGGGCAACCGAGCGCGCGCAAGGCTTGTTCCGCGGCGCGGACCAGCTGCGTTGCGAACCCGCGTCTACGAAACTCTGGCGCCACCGCCAGGTGGTACATCCAGCCGCGCACTCCATCGAATCCAGCGATCACCGCTCCAGCGATGGTTCCGCCGAGCTCGCCCACGAAAAGGAGGTCGGGTTGAACCCGCAGCTTGGTTTCGATCAACACTTCCGGCGCGTTCCAGGGCGGGTCGTTGGGGAACACCCGCGCCCACAGCGCCTGGAGTTGCGGACTGTCCGCGTGTCGGAACGGGCGCACGGAGATCTCTGGCAGCAGCTGCGTCATGTCAGTATGTGGCGCGGCGTTTCGAAGCTGGGGCTTTGCGGTGGTATTCCCGCCTCACCCGCACGTAGAGACATGTGGGCTCCCTGCGCAAATGCGCGGATCGAGACGAAGGCGCCAGTCGTCAGAAGTGGAATCGCGGTGCGCATAGTGAGCGCCTGAGAGCGCAGTGCAAGTCGTCATACCGACTCGCGTTCTGTATCACTGAAGCGGCGTCTTTCACTAGCTGTCGCCACCCGTTCGTTTGGCAGGCACGCTTCGTAGCGTGTTGTACCAGCGACGCCACGGGAAGGCGGGACGTTGGGTGCGATCGGTGCGGAATCGTCTGACCGTGCACCGGCAAGACCAACCAGCCTCTGGTGTCGGGTCCGTCGAAGGCTGGTGCTACGAACCCCGTAAGGCGGCACTGGGGACGACGTACGGTTGGCGCTGGAAATCTGCAATGATACACGAGACCCGAAGCGCTGCGCCACATAGTCAGGGAGAGGGGAGTGTTCCAAGAACACTTTCAGGGAGCGTGAGAGGCGTGACGAAGGGAGTGCATGATGGAAAGGTCGAGTCCGGAACGGGGAGGGACGTTGGGTGCGGTCGGTGCGGACGCCGGTGGCGCACCGACCGCACCCAACGTCCCCCCATTCCCCGGTTTCGGGCGTGACCGCCATTTGCATCCCGCGGCGCCCCTTTCGCACCCAACGTCCCCCCGGACCGTTCCGGTGTGGCGCGCGGTGTTGCCCCCTTGGGCCAGCGGTGCACCGCACCTGGTGCGGCACGGCGGTGTCGCCATGCCTGTACTCGCGCTGTTCCTCGCCCTTCTGAGCTTGACGCGCGCTGTCGAAGGCCAATCGCTGCGCCAGTGCTTCACCCCCGAGCATCGCGGCACTCCAACCTGTACTGCTCAAATCGTAGCGGCAATCGCACACGCGCATCAGGTGATTCTCGTGCAGGCCTACGGCTTTACCTCCGCTCCAATCGCCAAGGCCCTGGTCGAGGCGCACAAGCGGGGCGTCGACGTTCGCGTGATTCTAGACAAGAGCAATCTCAAGGAAGGCTATTCCTCAGCCGCCTTCCTCCAGCATGCGGGTATCCCGGCGCTCATCGATTCAAATCATGCGATCGCCCACAACAAGGTCATGATCCTCGACGTGCACGAGGTCATCACCGGAAGCTTCAATTTCACCAAGGCGGCGGAGGAGAAGAACGCCGAAAACGTCGTCTTCATCGACGACCCGGCCACCGCAACGGCATTCACACAGAACTGGAAGGCCCACGCCGACCATTCGGCGCCGAGCCCGCTCGAACGCCACGCCGCGGCGGCGCAGGGTGATTCCGCACGTTCATCGGGCGTAGTGACCGGGGGCGCAGTGACCGGGAATCGTAGGAGTCATGTGTATCGCCCGCCCGGCTGTCCAGGTCTTGCAACGATTGCGGTCCGGAATCGGATCGAGTTTCCGACCGCGCTCGCCGCACAGGCGGCGGGCTATCGGCCGGCACGCAACTGCCCATGATGGATGGAAGATAGGGCCTGCGCTAGCGGGAAGGTGGGTTGACGGCGGCGGTGACACGCGTTGTGCGGCGGGAATCATCGTAAGTGCACATGCTTATGTTGATTACAATTGACATGAAAGCTTCCCGCCGGGTGTTGGATAATGGCATGGCCAATGATTTGCTTCCCACCTCGGCATGCCTCGCGGACCACGGCTGGACGCCCCCGGTGCACTGCACCATGTCACGGCGCGCGGAATCGACCACGGTACGATTGTCCGTGATGAAGCCGACCGCCAGGGGCTTGTCGATGCCCTGCGTCGCGTCGTGATTGATGGGGGTGCCGCCGTGTATGCGTGGAGCTTCCTCGCAAATCAGCTCCACCTCTTGATCCGCACCGGTTCCACTTCTCTCTCATTGCTCATGCGGCGGCTGCTCACGACGCATGCCGTACGTTTCAACCGGCGCCACGGGCGCGGTGGCCATGTATTCCAGAACCGATTCAAATCCACTCTCGTTCAGGACGAGTCCTACTTCCTCGAGCTCGTGCGTTACATCCACGTGATGCCACTCCGAGCCGGAGTCGTATCGACCCTGGACGAGCTCGATTGCTATCCGTGGACGGGGCACCGATTGCTCATGGGTGCGAGCGGACCGTGTTGGCAGTCCGTCGCTGCGGTGCTGAGCCGCTTCGATACCGACGCTGTTGCCGCGCGCAGTGCGTACCGGCGCTTCATTGCCGAGGGTTGCAGTCGGCGGGAGCACGAGATTGAGGGTGGTGGTTTCCGGAGGCGCGGAAACGGCTGGGAGCTGGTGGAAGCGTTGCCCCGTGCGCGTGAAGCCTGGGTGCTGGCGGAGCGTGTGCTTGCCCGACCGACCGCGCTGAGCCATCTGGCGACCGCGTTGCCGATTGTGAAATACCCACAGGCCGCGGTCGCGCCCATCGATCCGAGCGTGCTGGTCGAGCGGGTGACGCAGCAGCTGGGTCTGACGGCAGCGGTGGTGGCAGGAGGCGGCCGGTATCGCTCAGCCACGTCGGTGCGGGCACTCTTGGCGCACCTGCTTGTGCGGCGCTGCGGACTTTCGTTCAACCAGACGGCCAGAGCGCTGGGGATTTCTAGGTGGCGGGTCCGCCGCGCGGTGCAGCAGACCGAAGCCGGTTGCGAGCCGTCGGCGGTTTCAGAGTTAGTGACAACGCTCGTGCGCCAGGGCCGCGAACCGTAGGCCGCATCTCTTCCGCCAGCTGGGGCCGCTTGCTACAGCTCAGGCATGACTCTCCAGTTCTGGTTCGAGTTTGCGAGCACGTACTCCTATCCGGCGGTGATGCGCATCGAACGCCGCGCGCGCGCGCAAGGGGTGCCGTTGTCCTGGAATGCCTTCCTGCTAGGCCCAATTTTCCGCGCGCAGGGATGGAGTGACTCTCCTTTCAACCTGTACGCGGCGAAAGGGCGTTACATGTGGCGCGATCTCGAGCGCATTTGTGAGACGGAGGGTTTGGCCTTTCGGCGTCCGTCGCAATTCCCGCGCAACGGGCTGCTCGCGGCGCGCGTGACGTGCCGTTTTTCCCTGGAACCCTGGATCCCGGACTTCGTCCGCGCGGTGTACCATGCCAACTTCGCTGAAGACCGGGACATCGCCGACCCGACAGTGATTGCCGCATGCCTGCATTCGGTGCGGCAAGACGCCGACGCAGTGCTCCATGCGGCGGGCTTGGAGGATGCGAAGGCGATGTTACGGGCGCAGACGGAGCGCGCGACGGGCCTGGGCATCTTCGGCGCGCCGAGCTTCATTGCGGACCCGGAGCTCTTCTGGGGGAACGATCGGCTGGAACAGGCCCTCAGCTGGTGCCAGAGTCGCGACGGCTGAGTCCGCCGACTCGATCAGGAATGCGTTGACCGAATCGGCACTCTGCGTGTAGGGTCGCGCCACGTCCGCTGTGCGGCGCCGACGACTGACGCGGCGATGACCCGCGGGATTGATCATGGCTTTGAGAAAGATTCTGGCGTATCCGGCTTCCGAGCTGAAGCAACCGGCGCACCTCGTGCGGAACATCGACGGCAGCATCAACGAGTTGGTGACCGATCTCGTCGAGTCCATGTATGCCGCGCCGGGGGTGGGCCTGGCCGCAACTCAGGTGGGCGCACCGCAGCGGGTCATTGTCCTCGACGTCGACCACGAACACCCGGGTGCCAACCTGATCAAGCTCATCAACCCGGTGATCGTCGAGCGCGAGGGTTCGATCGTGTGGGAAGAAGGCTGTCTCAGCGTCGTCGACTATACCGCCGAGGTCACACGCGCCAAACGTGTGCTGGTCAAGGGGTGGACGCCCGACGAGAAGGAAATCGAGATCGAAGGTGAGCACCTTCTCGCGGTCGCTTTGCAGCACGAGATCGATCATCTCGACGGCAAGCTGTTCATCGACCGTATCAGCCGCCTCAAACGCGATCTCTACAAGCGCAAGGTCAAGAAATGGTTGCGTGACGGC
>CAZTDK010000357.1:0-6746 GCA_964611965.1 uncultured Binatia bacterium (SeqCode)
GGCGAGAGCTGCCGGTACCGCATCCTCCGTGGGGGCGACGGACACCACCACCCCGTGGCGGTCCAAGCGCCCTAGGAGCTCCGCCAGTTGCGTGCGCGGCAACTTCACCACCCGCAACGCTTCCCACTCCTCGGCGCTGTAGCCGTGACTCGCCATCGGGACGTAGGCGTTCTGTTTCGGCTCCCATAATGCCGTGTAACTGCGGCTACAGCCCAGCACCCGGGTGGTGACCTGGCAGAGGCGTTCCAAGAGCTCGGAGCTGTTCAACCCCGAGATCAACTGGTGCGCGACCTCGGCTAATGCCCCGTTGAACTCCGCTTCCTCTTGCTTGGCGGAATAGCGCTCGGCGGCGGTCATAGCCGTAGCCATCTGCTGCGCGATGCGTCCGAAGAGCTGGACCGAGCGCGGCTCGAATTCTCCGCTCGAGCCCTCGCGCAGCGCTACCGCCACTCCGCCGAACCCACCGCCGATGTTGAGCGGAGCGCTGAGAAAGGCAGTGGCGCCAACGCGATCGGTCCAGGCCAACAACGCCCCGGGCCGGGCCGCGATGATGCCCTCCATCACCGGACGTCCACGGTCGAGCCAAATCTCGGCCAGTTTTGCGGAGATGATGTCTCTGTCGCGCATATCTGCCGACAGCCTCATCGGCACCCCATGCGCCGCGAGTAACTCGAAGGCCCCGCGCAGGGGGGGCCACCAGTAGGTGAGGACCCGATCGCATGGGAGGAGCCGGAGGGTGTGGCGATGGACGCAATCGAGTATCGTCCCAACGTCGAGCATTCCCAGGATGCCCGACGTTATCTCGAGCAACACCGCACGTTCAGCTTCCTGCCGCCGGCTCTCAGTCATACTACTCAAGACTCGGTCATCCTGAGAAGTGTGCGATCTATCGGGGCCTGGCGCGCCGTGATTCCTTGTCATCGGCAGCCTTAAGCGAGCCTGTAGCGGTCCAACACCGCCCGCTCGCGGCCGCCTTTGCGGCTGACCATGAGAGCGACCGTCTTGGCGCGCAGCTGATTCCCTGGCACAAGCCACGTCCGCATGGTGCCGTTACTGACGCCGATCAAAACCCAGTGGTCGGGCGCCTCGACGAGTCGGTTGTGGCTGTGTAGGTTCCAAGAAAACATCGGATACCGATAGTGGTACTCGCGGCCGGCTCTGCGGATGATATGCCGGCTCTGGTGTACGCTCGCGACGCGCACCAGCACGCGCCGCCCATCGACGGACAATGCGTGGCGGTGGATCTCGACTCGGCCAGGAAACAGCGTAGCCGCATAGGCCAGGGCCACCTGTTGGATTGCGGTCTGCGGTTGCATCAGTGGGCCTGCAACAGGAGCGGCTGCGCCACCCGGACCGCTGCTCTGATTGGCTTGATCTGCGCCATGGACCCGCTGCTCCGCTGTTGATTACGTTCGCTGTGCTCGACGTAAGCTGACACCAGCGGCACCGGCAAGTAGCGCCACGAGCGCCGCGACTCCCCAGGGGCTGAGCATCGGCACCGCTGCGGGACCGACGGGCGTCGTGGCATGGGCGCCGACTACCACCACCGCTGCGGCTCCGATGATCACCGAGTTCTGGATGGTCGTGGCTGCCGTCGGATTGTCGACCCTGACCGCAAACAGCACCGTTGCATGTCCACCCGGCGGCAGGTCGGGCACGTGCAACGTGCAGACCGTCGCCGGTGGACTGCCGTCGGGACACGACCATCCGGATGTGCTCGCCGCTACGCTGAAGATCGTATGGTCGGAAACGGTTTCCGTGAGCACGACACTGGTTGCTGTGGTGCCGCCGACGTTGCGGTAGCTCAAGGTGTAGACCAGCGTCGCACCGGCGGTGACGCTGGTGCTCGCGGTCTTGCTGATCTGGAGAATCGGCAAGCCGGTCGTCGTTGGTGTCACGCTGGCGCTTGGCGTGGGCGTCGCCGCGTTCACCGGTGTGCTACTCGGTGACCGCGTTGGCGTGTTCGTTGACGTGAACGTCGGTGTATTGGTCGCGGTGCCGGTGCTCGACGGTGTGCTCGTTGGCGTCTGAGTCGGGGTGCTGGTCACCG
This sequence comes from uncultured Binatia bacterium (SeqCode), assembly GCA_964611965.1. GTDB lineage: Bacteria > Desulfobacterota > Binatia > HRBIN30 > HRBIN30 > CAZTDK01. The sequence continues at coordinate 2,051 of CAZTDK010000357.1, forward strand.
TGCCCGTACTCGATAGTGTGCCGGTCGGTGTTGCGGTCGCGGTGTTGCTGAGCGTCCCCGTGGGCGTCTGTGTTGTGGTGGCGGTCACCGTCGGCGTGAGAGTGGGTGTATTTGTCGGGGTGCTGGTGTTCGACGGCGTGTTGGTGGGCGTTCCGGTCGGTGTGAGCGTCGGCGTGTTCGTGGGGGTGAGCGTCGGAGTACTGGTTGCGGTGGGAGTATTCGTTGGGGTGCCGGTCGGTGTTGCGGTCGCCGTGTTGTTCAGGGTCCCGGTCGGTGTCTGGGTCGTTGTGACGGTGACCGTTGGCGTGAGAGTGGGTGTGTTCGTGGGGGTCGTGCTCGGAGAATGAGTGTTCGACGGCGTGCTGCTGGGCGTCCCGGTCGCGGTGTTACTTGGCGTGCCGGTCGGCGTCTGCGTTGCTGTGGCAGTTACTGTCGGTGTAAGCGTTGGCGTGTTCGTCGACGTATTCGTTGGCGTATTGGTCGGGGTATTGGTCGGGGTATTCGTCGGGGTGTTGGTTGGGCTATTGGTCGGAGTATTGATCGGGGTGTTGGTTGGGGTATTGGTGTTCGACGGTGTACTGCTCGGCGTTTCGGTCGGTGTCTGCGTAGGTGTGTTGGTCGGTGTGAGTGTTGGAGAATTGGTGGCCGTGTCCACCGGTGTCTGCGTGGCCGTGTCGGCGGGGGTTGCGGTAGGGAGGACGTTGCATCCTCCGACACTGTCGGTGCCGGCCAACGTCACATCGCCGGCGGGTGTGGTCAAGGCTCTCCCGGTCAGGGTTGCGCCGCCCCCGAGGGTAACCGCCGCTTGCGCGACGACATTCCCCACGAAGTTGGCTCCATTGAGCGTCGCGGCGCTGGTGACCTGCCAGAACACGTTGCACGGGTCAGCACCGCCGAGCAGCGTCACCGTCGAGCCGACGTTCGCGGTGAGACCACTCCCGACCTGAAAAATATAGGTCCCGGCGCCGTTGAGCGTCAGGTTTCCAGCGGCCGCCAAATCAGCCGTCGACGTAAAGCAATATGTGCCCGGGGTGAATTCGGCGCCGCTGAGTTGCGCAAGCGAGGGCGCACCACAGGTCCCGGGCACCAACGACGTGTACAGGGCGCCGACCGAGGTCTGCGCCGCAATGGCGGGTCCGTCATTGGCGTGGGTCGAGAACGGTAGCATCACCATCGCCGCGGTCCCGAAGCCAGTCAGCGATGTTCCCGGCGACACTCCAACGTCGCCGGTGATCCCGCTACCGGTTCCGGCGGCGGTTACGCTCGTGCCACCGACGATTGCGAAGGTTTGTGCCGAACCGAGCGACTGTGCCATCACTCGGGACGGAGCCAGCGAAGGCATGGCGACCACCGCGCTCACCAACAGACTCACGTACATGCGCTTCATTGCCGATGCTCGCATCAGTGTATACCTCCTGTGGCGCCTGCTTGGCACCCCCGAAATTCATATTTGAAAGTATGTATCCTGTTCATGAGTGCGCTGACGGTCGAGACTGTGCAACCCCTTTTGCACACCTCGGAGTTCCTACACCCCTTACCAGGGGCAGAGGTCTATCTCGTAAAACTACGCAGGTAGGACTACGTGCGTAGAACTACGCACGTGCGGCGCCAAGCGTGAACCGGCGCGCCAGCGCGTACATGCGCACAGCAAGTCACCTGATGACCCGGACACGGGGACGCCTTCACAGGGCGCGCTTCCTAGGTGGGCACGAGCGTCTGCCTGAGCTGATCGGGTCGGCCGGATGCCCTGGTCGAGTCTCTTTGCTTGCCGCCGCTTGCTGCGGAGCGTTGGCCTCGGTCAGAGGCGATGCTGCGAGGAGGACGATGAGAGGCGACGAAAATTGCCTTACACGCGAGCGGACGGCTTGCTTGTCGCCGCGCGTATCGAGCGGGGACGTTCGCTGACAGGCTGAAGCTCAAGTTCCCGCAGCAGTGGGCAGGCGCTCACCGGACGGCTGTCGGTGCATTGCGTGGTCAAGCCCAGGAGCGTCCGGCGTGTCTCTCGCAGTGCGCGCAGCTGTGCATCGACGTCGGCGAGCTTTGCCGCAATCCGTTCGCCGACATCAGAGCAGGTCGCCGTGGGGTCCGACTGTAGCGCGAGCAGGGCTTTGATTTCCTTGAGGGAGAACCCCAATCGTTGGGCCTGCCTGATGAAGGAAACCCGCCGGAGGTCATTGCTGCAGAAGAGACGATAGCCGGCTGCCGAGCGCCGGGCTCGTGGCAGCAGCCCCTGTCGCTCATAGTACAGAATAGTGTGCGCCGACACTCGCGCTTGGCTCGCGAGGATACCGATAGTGAATTGCTGACTTGACCTCACTCAATGTCTCCAAAACACCCAATTGATGGCTTGTTATAAATCAATCATAGACAGGAAGCGATTGTCGTATCGACCGGGAAAACCCTGAGATGCGAGCGGAAGAACAGGGGATGGCCGGGAAGAGACCCGTGCTCAGCTGAAAACACCCGATCTATCGTTCATGCGAAGTCAGGCCGGTGCGAATCGCGTAACGCACCAGCCCTGCGATGTCGTGAATGTTGAGGCGCTCCATGAGCTCGGCACGATAGGATTCGACCGTTTTGACGCTCAGACCGAGAATCTGGGCGATTTGCTTCGTCGAATGCCCCTCGGCAATGAGCTGCAAGGTTTCCCGCTGGCGCGGGGTCAGGGATGCGTAGGGATTCTCCGCGGCAACGCCGGCCGACACCGCGCCGACGCGCCGCAGGTACTCGGCGACCACGTGCTTCGATACGCCCGGGCTCAAGTAGGTTTCGCCGTTGGCGACCGCCCTGATCGCGATCTCGAGCTCGGCGGGATTGGCATCCTTGAGCAGATAGCCGGTCGCGCCGCTGCGCAGCGCCCGCAGAACATACTCTTCGCTCGTGTGCATCGAGAGCATGATGATCCGCACCTGCGGGAACTCCTTGGCCGCACGGGCGGTAGCTTCCAGCCCGTTCATGCCCGCCATGCCGATATCCATGAGGACGACGTCCGGCCGCAGCGTTTTGATCAAGCGCAGCGCCGCACGGCCGTCGCTGGCTTCCGCCACCACCTGGACATCCGGGAGTGCGTCGACGAGCGTGCGCAAGCCGGCGCGCACCAGCGTGTGGTCATCGGCAAGCAAGACGCTGATTGGTTTCATCACGAACCTTCGATCGACCGGCGCACGCGTGCCGTCGCACCGGTCACCGGCAAATGGACACGAACTTCCGTGCCGCTGCCCGGCGCCGAGCGAATGTCGAGTCTCCCGTCTACCAGCGTGACGCGTTCCTGCATTCCCAGTAGGCCCAACGTGTGGCCACCGCGGGCCCGCTGACGCGCCGCAGCGACGTCGAAGCCGACACCGTCGTCGCGCAGCACCAGCTGCAGCTCGTTGTCCTGCTGCCGCACGTCGAGCCACACCCGCTTCGCGCCCGCGTGCCGAAGGACATTGACCAGTGCCTGCTGTGCCACGCGAAAACCCACTGTCTGGATGTCGGCCGGGAGTCGCTGCTCGTTGTGGTCGCTGCTGAACTGCGTCTTCCACCCCGCGTGTTGTGCCTGACGGTCCATGTACCAACGCAGCGCGGCGTAGAGCCCTAGATCGTCGAGCAGGGACGGGCGCAGGTCGAGCGACAGCTCGCGCACCTGCTGCAAGATGGTGTCGGCCATGGCGACGCTTTCGTCGAGTGCCGGAACCGCGGCGCCGATTGTGCGTTGGGCCGACTGCAAATTGAACTTCAATGCCGTCAGCGCTTGACCAGTCTCATCGTGCAGTTCGCGAGCGATGAGCCGGCGCTCGTCTTCCTGGGCCTGGATGAGCCGCTGCGAGAAGGCCTGAAGCTGTTCCTCGGCCTGCTTGCGCTCGGTGATGTCTATGGAAGCTCCAGCGATCAGCGTCGGTGCGCCCTGCGCATCCAGGATGGGAAACTTACTCACCAACGCATAGCGAATGTGATCGTCTTGGGGGAACGTCTCCACGGCTTGCAGCGCCTTCCCGGATTGCAGCACGCGCCGGTCATTCGATTGGAATTCAGCCGTGACGTCGGCGGGCCAGAAATCGGCGTCGGTCTTCCCCAGCCAGTCGTCGCGATGTGCTGGGAGGATAGCCAGCAACTGCGAATTCATGAACACGTAGCGCCCCGCGGCATCCTTGATCCAGGCGTAACCGGGCAGGTGATTCATGAACGACCGGAACCGGTCCTCACTCTCCCGAAGCGCGCGATCCAATCGTTTACGCTCGGTCATGTCGGCGCTCACGCCAACGAAGCCGACAATGTCCCCGTTGGTTCCTCTGATGACCGCGTTGTGGACGTAGGCAGGGAACGTGCTGCCATCCTTCCTGCGGACGACGAACTCACCTTCCCAATGTCCGGTTTCCTTCAATGATGCGATGATCGTTTCACCCGCCGTTCGAGCCGCGTCAGGGACAATCAACTCAAACGCCTTCCGTCCCACTGCTTCTTCCGCTGACCACTGGTAGAGCGTTTCGGCAAAGCGATTCCATGCGATGACCCTGTACTCGAGGTCGAGGGCGATCACGGCATTCCCTACCTGGTCGAGGAGCGACGTTTGGAAATGAATTCTCTCTTCTGACCGTTTGCGCGCACTGCTATCGCGGAAGATCGCATACACGAAGACCTGTCCGCCGGGTACGAAGACGGGCATGCGGACTGACGAAACTGGCAGACGGTTGCCATCCTTGCGATGACAAACGAT
>CAZTDK010000358.1:0-6744 GCA_964611965.1 uncultured Binatia bacterium (SeqCode)
GTTGGCGGCGCAATTACACAACTGGCTTCCACAGCAGCTGCAGCTTGCGGCGCTCTCGGCCTTGAAGATTTCGCTGAGATCGCAATTCTCGAGTCCGAGGCAGGCATCGAACACGAGGTCGTGATCCGTCGACGTGCACAAGGTTGCGTCGCAGGTGAACCCGAGAGCGAGGTCGGAGCGTGTGCAGCTGGCGTACTCCTGACACACCGTGCTGCAGTCGACGCCGCTGCCCGGCGGCAACGTGGTGTGGCCCGGATCGAACAGCGGACAGCCGCATTCGTCGGGCGGCGCATCGGGGATACAGCCCCCGGGAACGAGATCGCACGGATTCGAGGGCGGAGGATTCGGATTATAGGCCGCCGACCACGCCTTGGGCCGGTCGTCGCATTGCTGCGGATCGACGTCCATCCCGATCTGATATGGTCCGTCGAAGATCGGGCAATCGCAGGTGATGGTCGCGGTGTGCGGGTCCGGGCCGGGCATCGTCGGCCCGAAACACGGTGCGGTCATGCAGCCTGCGTACGGACTGCGCGCGGACGGATCGGTGCACGCCGTCGAGCCGATGGGCTCCGCCTTGGCGCGGTAAAGGCTAAACGTCGAGAAGCGCTTGGCGCTGGGCAGGAAGCTGCCGCTGATGAGATCGCCGCACACCGGTGCGCTATTCGGTTGGGAACACGCGCCCGGGGTGGCGCAGGCTGCCGTGGTCGCGAGGTAGGAGTCGAGGTTCAGGATACTGTTGATGTCCACGTAGTTTGTCCCGTACCACTCGAAGCACGGGCAGGCACTGGCGCCATCGGGGCCCACCGTGCAGTTGGCGTAGTAGCACAGGGCGTACGGGCCGAAGCACGGCAGGAAGTCGGTGTTCTGTAACAGCACGTTTGCCCACGGTGGGCCGTAGGGCGTGGTGTCCTGCGTGTTCAGCGGAAAGTCGCCGCCGCAGAACGGCGGTGGCAACGGGCACGGAGCGGGTGTCGCCGTGGCCGGTACCGGGCTCGGGGTATGCGTCGGCGCGCTGACGACACGGTTACTCTCGCCGCACGCCGCGATACCGAACAATGTGAGCGCGATCCACGGCGCACCGAGGAACCGCTCAACTCGCCTCGGCCCCATTCCGCTTCTGTTTTCTTTCCGCCGCCCACGTCGACTCGCGAGTGTCGCGTTGGTGCTGTCGAAGCTGCCTCTCCCCGATTTCATGCGCCACCTCTTTCTCGCCCGTGCACGGCGTCGCCGTGGCGTTTGTGCTCGTTCCACCGTGAAGCCTGAACGCGCTTGATCCGACATCTCTCATCTGGTGGACGCTGTCAACACTCCCGCCGTGTAGTCCGCTGCACCGTGTCGCGTGTCGCGCGCCGCCAGCGACGGCAGCGGGTGCCGCTCGTCATGACTGGCCCTTGCCGTCGCTGCCGAGCATGTAGATGCGCGCGACGACGGCGTCGCGGATGGCCGCTTCCATCTCGCCCATCAGCTCGTAGAGGTTGAAGATCTCCGGGCGTTCGACGAAGACCTGCCGCAGACGTCCGAGGGCTGCCAGGCGCAGGTCGGAGTCCGTGTTGACCTTGGCGACGCCGAGGGACACGGCTTTTCGGATGAGCTCCGGCGGGACGCCCTGCGCGTGCGGCAGCTTGGCCCCGTAGCGCTCGGCAAAGCTCACCGCCTCGGCGTCCAACGAGGAGGCTCCATGCAGCACGATCGGCTGCGGGATGCGCGCCGCGATCTCTTCCAGGCGAGCAAAGTCGAGGCGCGGCACACCGCTGAACTTGTAGGCGCCGTGTGAGGTGCCGATGGCGATGGCCAAGGCGTCGACCTCCGTCTCTGCCGCGAAGCGCGCGGCCTGATCGGGATCGGTGAGCATCGAGCGCACCGCTTCTTCGCCCAGGTCCTCGATACCACCCAAGGTCCCGAGCTCGGCTTCGACGTGAACGCCGCGCGCGTGCGCATACGCGACGATGGCACGTGTCTCCCGTAGGTTCTCGTCGAACGATTCACGCGACGCGTCGATCATCACCGAAGTATAGCCGGCATCGACGGCGGCGCGCGCCAGCGCCTCGCTCTTCCCGTGGTCGAGGTGTAGCGCCACCGGCGTTTTGGTGCGGCCGGCAAGCTGCCGGACCATGGCCACCAGGTTGTCGAGCCCGGCATGTTTCACCGCTCCTTCGGAGGTTTGCAGCAGCACCGGCGCCGCCGATTGCTCCGCGGCGTCGACCACCGCACGCGCCGATTCGAAATTGAAAACGTTGAACCCGCCCAGTGCCCAGCCTTCGCGCCGGGCGCGTATCAAGTTCTCCTTCGGATTCACCAGCATTGGATCACCTCCGGGGTCTGGCCGCAGCGGATCGCAATCGGCCTCGATGAGACAGCGTCGAGGCGATACGCAAGAGTCGATAGTTGACAGTCAATTGCGACCTGACTGCGAGCGTGCGTCAGGCGAGGGCCCGTAACTCGAACCGGCCCGGGGATCGTGTCGATCGCCGGGCGCCGCGGATCGTTCACCAAGCACGCGCCTCGATCGCCGCCATGGCCGTCCGTACTCGGCATGCTGACCTCACCGTACACTCTTGCCTGTTCCAATGGAAAAATCCAAGATCGTGCCTCAAGATTTTACGGGGGGCCGAAGAGGTTGGGCGCAAGTGTCAGGGCAGCGACCCACCCGCCGGACGCGCCGACCCTTCCCGCACTTGCATGGACCTGTGTCCGACGCGTACGGTGCCGAGCGATCCAACATCTGGAGCGCAATGCGGGGGAGGTATGCATGAGTAAGGGGATCCGGAGGACGCATCGCGTCCCGATCAATCGACAGACGTTCACCCTGTCTCTCACTATGGTCAGGAACTTGTTCTCCTCGGAAGTGGGCACGACCGCGATTGTAATGGTCGCCGCGCTGATTGGGCTGTTGTTGGCGATCAATGGCCTCAATGTCGTGAACAGCTACGTCGGTCGCAATTTCATGACCGCCATCTCGCAACGGGATCGCGCCGGCTTCGTGGCGTACGCCACGGCGTACACCGCCGTCTTCGCTGGATCGACCATGGCTGACGTGCTGTACGGCTTCACCGTCGGCCGCCTGGGCCTGCTCTGGCGCGTCTCGCTGACGCAGAGGATCATCGGCAGGTATCTGAACGACCGAGCCTACTACCGGCTGACGGCAACCGATACGGTCTCAAATCCGGATCAACGCATCACCGAGGACGTGCGCAACATGACGACCACCACTCTCACGTTTGTGCTGTTGGTCGTGAACGGAAGCTTCACGGTTCTTGCGTTCTCGGGGGTGCTCTGGACCATCAGCCCGTTGCTCTTCGGCGTGGCCGTTGCCTACGCGGCGGCCGGTTCGCTGTTCACCTTGGTCTTGGGGCGTCCCCTGATTTGGTTGAACTACAACCAGTCCGACAAGGAGGCAGTCTTTCGTGCCGACCTGATTCACGTTCGAGAAAACGCCGAGTCGCTCGGGCTCTCGCACCGCGAACCCTTGATCAAGGCGCGCCTGCTGCGTCACCTCGACGATCTGGCCGCGAACTCCAAGCAGTTGATCGCAGTCAGCCGCAACCTCGGCTTCTTTACCACGGGCTACAACTATCTGATTCAGATCATTCCGGCATTGATCGTTGCCCCGCTCTATATCCGCGGCGAGGTGGAGTTCGGCGTGATCACGCAGTCGGCGATGGCGTTTGGCCAGCTGCTCGGGGCATTCTCGCTCATCATCACCCAGTTCCAATCGATTTCCTCGTATGCGGCCGTGCTCGCAAGGGTGGCCTCACTGACCGAGGGGATCGACCAGGTTCAGTTGCCGGCAAGGACGATCGAGGTGCGACAGGAGGACGGGCGGATGGCATACGAGGGGTTGACCTTGCGCGCCAGCAATGGCGGTCCGCCGCTGGTCGACCAGCTGTCCGTGTCGGTGCCGCGGGGAACCAGATGTCTGATTGTCGGGACAGAGGAGGCGGGGAAGATGGCGCTGTTCCGGGCAACGGCCGGCACGTGGGAGGTCGGCGAGGGCCGCATCATCTATCCGGGTGCAGACCAGATATTGTTTCTCCCAGAACGGCCATACGTGCCGCCTGGAACACTGCGTGAGGTCCTGCTCGGCGCTGGACCCGGAGGAAAGGCCCCACAAGAGGAACTGGCGAAATTGGTGCACATGTTTCAGCTCGAGGGTATCATCGCCCGCACCGGTGGGCTCGACGTGGAACATGACTGGGACGACTTCCTTCCGCTGCACGACCAGCACCTCGTCACCTTCGCGCGTGTCTGCGCGCTCGCTCCCCAGTTCGTGTTCCTTGATCGCATCAGCAACACGCTCAACGCGGAGCAGTTCGGGCGCATCCTGAAGCTCTTGTCCGACCACTCGATCACCTATCTATCGATCGGCGGACTCGAAGATCGGCGGGACCACTATGACGCCGTGCTCGAGCTCCTGCCCGACGGCGCCTGGACGTGGCAGCCCGCATGAAAGGCATCTCACGGGGCGCCCGCCGGCAGCGTGTGTGCAAAGCGTCGAAACGTCATGCACGCGAAAGCGCCGCAGGCGCTACCCGAATGCCTGATCACTGACACTGCGCAGGAGGTGGCGGCGCAGCTCATCGTTCGTCAGCGACGCGGCCAGTTGCTCGCAGACGGCGCGGGCCTGCGCCGCCTGCGCGGCACCGGCCGCCGCATCACCGCTGCGCCGGGAGCTCTCGGCGAGCAACTGGTATGCGTGAATCACGGCACGCCGGTACCCGATCTGCTCTGCGATCACCAGCGCCTCGCGCAGCGCCACGTCGACCTCGTCGCGACGATCAAAGGCCAACAATGCCGCGGCCCGCAGCGCCAGCGCCCGCGCCGCCAGCTTCGGTGCATGGTGTTGTCGCGCCCCGCGCAGCTCGTCATCCGCGCAGGCGAGCGCCCGCTCCGGCTGCTGGCGCGCCAGCTCGATCGCGCCTCGCGTGTGCAACGCGTGGAGCTGATAGCGCCAGCGCATCCACGGGTCACCCGGTCGAGCGAGAGCGTCCTCGATCGGTTCCAGATACCCGAGGGCCCGATCGATGTGCCCCAGGGCGAGATGATTCCCCGCAAGGTTGATGTCGGCGTTGGCGAGAATCTCCGGATCCCCGATCTCGCGTGCCAGCGCCGCCGCCCGCTCGTTGTACGGGCGGGCGCGCGCCACGTCGCCGATTTCGGCGAAGCACCAGCCGAGCGTGTTGAGTAGGCGGCTTTTCCAGGCGCGATCGCCGATCCGATCACACACGTGGAACGCTTCCTCGAGCATGGCAATGGCCGCCTCATATTCGCCGATACAACAGCGTGCCTTGCCGAGAAACCAGGTGCTGAAGACGATCACTTCCGGCAATCGCAGTCGGCGTCCCATGTCGAGCGCCCGCGTGCCGCGCGTCACGGCATCCGCGTAGGCGCCGGCCCACTCCGCGACAATCACGAGTTGGAAGCGCGCAAACGCTTCCACCGGCTCGTTGGCATGGCGCGCACAGATCTCGAGCGCCGCCTGCAAGGAGCGCTCGTAGTCCTGGATGTCGGCGTCGTGCACCCCACGGTAGAATCCGTGCACGGCTAACGCCATCGCCTCCCCCGCAGCGAGGTGGCGATCGCGGGAGAACGCCAGCGCGGTGTCGATACAGCGGCGCGAGGACGCGTAGCGATGCGCCCAGGTGTGACTGAAGCCGGCGGCCGCGAGATGCAGCGCGCGGGTTTCAGCATCATTGCTGCGCGCCGCCGCTTCTTCGTAGGCAACCGCGGACGCCGCGTATTCGCTGAGATAGAAACACACCCGTCCGAGCCGTTCGTTCAAGCGGCGCCGCGTCTCATCCGGCACCGCCTCGCCGAGGCGAGCGGCGATCGCCAACGCCTGGTGGCAGTGATCGGCGGCCGCCCGGTTGGCATGGGTTGCCGCCGCTTTCTCCGCCGATAGTTCGTGATAGCGCAAGGCGCGCTCCCAATCGGCGCCGCGACTGAAGTGCAGCGCCAGCGTTTCGTAGTGCTCGGTCAGCCGGTCGGCGTAGAGCTCCTCGATCGCCGACCCGATGGTGCGATGCAAGGCCGTTCGGCGGTCGCGCAACACGCTTTCATAGGCCACGTCATGCGTGAGCGCGTGCTTGAACATGTATGCCAGCTCGGGATGAAGGGCCTTCTCGTAGATCAGCTCGAGCCCGCGCAACTCATCCACCTGCGTACGAATGCCGTCTCCGACTTCCGAGATGCGCGCCAGCAGTCGCAGGGCAAACTCCCGGCCGATCACCGAGGCCACTTGGATCGCTCGCCGCGACTCCTCCGCGAGCCGATCGATGCGGGCGATGAGGATGTCTTGCACCGTATCCGGCACGGCCATGTCGCCGAGCTCGCGCGCCAGAACGATGCGGCCGTTCTCGCGTCGCAGGGCGCCTTCTTCGAGCAGCGACTTGGCCAGCTCTTCGACGAAGAACGGATTCCCCTCGGCCTTTTGCGCGATCAGCGTGCGCAGCGGCAGCGGAATCTCGGGCGTCCCGAGAATCGCGCTCGTCATGGTGACCATGTCGGCGCCCGACAACGGGGTCAACGCGATGCGCACGTGATAGCTGCGATCACCGAACGGATGGCCATAGCCGGAACGATGCGACAACACGAGCAAGACCCGCGTGGTCGCAATCGTATCGGCGACGAAGGCCAGAAATTCCTCCGATGCCGGATCGATCCAGTGAAGATCCTCGATCACGAGCACGAGCGGCTCGAGCTCTGCCGCGCGCAGCATGAGCGCGCGCAGGGCGCGAAACATCTCGC
>CAZTDK010000359.1:0-6730 GCA_964611965.1 uncultured Binatia bacterium (SeqCode)
GTTTGGTAGCGTAGGCCGCCGCCACCATGTGGCCACATTCGATGACGCGAAGCCCCGCCAATGCTTGGTCTGCCATACGATCTCCGGTGGGCCGCAGGCTCTACCACGAAAGGGAGCCGCATTCTAGCAGGCCTTCCGAGGCGGCGGCCTTTGCGCCGCTCTCTCAATGTGATGAGGCTCTCCCGAACGTGGCAGCGCGCAGCGACCCAACGGGGAGCGGCCCATAGAAAAGTCGCTGGCCGCAGGCCCCGCAGGTCCAAATTGGCTTGACAATTGGCGCTGCGGGATGGTCAGGTAGGGTCCCGTTGAAGGAGAGTGGACGATGATCAAACTGGGTGGGCCAAAGCGCAGCAGGGCTTTGGGTGCAAGTCTTGGTGCGTTGTGCCTGGCGATGCTCGCGGTTGGCGGGTGTGGCTCGAACGGGACTGCGGGGCTGACGTTTCCCCCGAGCCCCAAGCCGGAAGCATTGGTGAAGGGTGTGGTGCAGTTGCCGTACGGCGTGCTGGCGGCGACGCAATCGCCCTGGCAGTGGGCTGCGAGACTCCATCTCTTCTCGCCGGCCTATGCGTCGCCCGATCAGTGCAATTATCCGGTCTGCAATCCGAACGTGTTCCCGGCGAGCGGCGTGCGGGTAACCCTGGAGCGCGTCGATCATGCCGACGCGGCGGACGGGGTCATCGACAACCCCGTCCCGCTGGCCCAATCCTCCGACACCGACGAGAGTGGAGGGTATACCATCAACGCGAACTCGACGGTGCCAGCGATTGAGGGATGCGGTTACATGGCCTATGTCGGCGGCGCCGATCAGCAAACGCTGACGCGCGCCTTCATTTTGACCTCGGCGGCCGCAGACACCGAAGTTGACGTGGTCAGTGAGACCGTGGTGCGCGTCGTGTTGGATCGCCTCACCAAGGCGCCGCCGGTGCAGCTCTGCGATTTCCCGCTGGGATCGCCGGGACTGCAAGGCATAACCGACGCCGTCGCCACCGCCGTCTTCACGGCCACCGGGACCAACGTCGAGGAGATGAACCAGTCGGGTTTCGAAAAGGCGATGGCCAACCAAGGCGTGAAACAAGCCATCGACCAAGCCACCGGCGTCCCGGTTGCCGATTAGGACTGCGGCTCGACGTCTTTTCTATGGCGCGCTCCCTGTTGGGTCGCTGCGGCCTGCCACGGGCGACAGGCTGCTACTGAAGCACGGCGGGCGGGACGAAAGCCAGCAGACCTTCAGGCTCGGCTGGTTCGTCGGCGTGGTGCATCGCCAGCAGGAAGTCGGTGTGCGAATAGGTGTTGGCGTCCCACTGCGCCACCTGGCGCCACGCCTCGCCAACCGACCCGCGGACGAGGAGATGGACCACTTGCTTGTCGGTCAATCCCACGGCCGCGCGTTCGCTCGGTGTCGTGCAGAACAGGATATATCCCTCGCGCTTCGTCGTGACGAAATACATGGCTCTCACTCGCTGTGCTGGCGGGTTGGACACACGCCGAGACCACCGTGGCGCACGGCGGTGGAGTAGCTCAGCACCTGCATGCCCTTGTCCCCGAATCCGCCGATATTCAGATACCCACCGTCGATGGTGCGTGTGGCGGACCAGTCCCAGGTGTTCTCCAGGAGCCGCACGCCACGCGCCGCAAAATAGAGAACCGTGTCGTATACCGCCTCGACGGCGCTGCGCCGCCGCACCGCCGTGGTGGAGACGTGCAACGTCTCGGCGTATCGCGGCAACAGCGCGTCTTGCTCCTCGTACGCCAGGTTGCGGCTCTCCTCGAGGATCTGCTTGCGCACCAGGGCCCATTCCACCGGGCACGTCTCCGTTGCGGCCAACGGTTCGAGCTCGATTCCCCAGTCGTCCTTCAGCTGATAGCCCGCCTGACGCAACAGCCGTTGGTCGAAGGCCTGCGGAAAGCGTCCCACGAGCTCCAGCAACGTGAGTGCGGTGTTGCCGTTGAGATGCGCAACCCGCAGCACCAACATCTCCCCGGCACTCCGCGCCGTTTGCAGCTGCTCGCGCGTGAACTCCAGCGGTACGACCGTTTTGGAGGCGTGGCCGAACGCGGCCATGACTTCTTCCGGACCGAGCACATCAGCGCCGAGAATGGCGCGCGCCTCTTCCAAGTTTTGTATGCGTGACATTGCCGCGCCCTTATAACAAAGCAGTCCCCCGACTCAAGGCGGCCCGCGGGCTTACGGCCAGTGGGCCTGTGACCGGCGTCCTCTCTATGGGCCGCTCCCCGTTGGGTCGCTCTGCCTTTCCAAGTCCGAAGCATTGCTTGCCTGCTCGATCGCGAATAGGCATACGCAACTTTCTGAGTCGAACTCTCGCGACGGAACCACCTAGCGACCCAACGGGGAGCGGTCGAATAGAAAAGACGCCGGGCGCAGCCCTAGCCTCCGAGTTGGTACATGTTGCGGTCTTCGGTGGAGATGCCACGCTCGAGATGATGACCTGTAGGTTTGGCGGCAACGGCTTGCATCAGCAGGCTCTGAATGGTCGCGTCGCCCGCGCCGGCGCGCAGCGCGCGGCGCAGATCGATTTCGTCGTCGTTGAGCAGGCAGAGGTGGAACTTGCCGTCGGCGGTGAGGCGCATGCGATTGCAGTTCCCGCAGTACGGCCGGCTGACCGGGCTGATGAGGCCAAGGATGCCGGCAGCGCCGGACAGGCGGAAGTTCTGCGACTCATCGGCCGGGTGTTGATCCGGCAGCAGCGCCATCGGCCCCAGCGCTTCTTCGATGCGCCGGCGCGTATCAACGTTGGAGACGTACTGCGACACCGCCGTGCGGGCGCACTCACCGCCGCCGAGCGGCATGAGCTCGATGAAGCGCACGTGCCAGCCGCGCGTCAATGTGAGGCGGGCCATGTCGACGACGTCTTCATCGTTGTAGCCGCGGGTGACCACGACGTTGAGCTTGATCGGACCGAGGCCGGCAGCCTCTGCCGCTTCAATGCCCGACCAGATCTCCTGTACGGTACCGAAGCGCATCAGTCGTTGCAGGCGCCCAGGATGCAAGGTGTCGACGTGAATGTTGACGCGCCGCAATCCGGCGGCGGCCAGCCGCGTCGCGAGACGCGGCAACAGAATCCCATTGGTTGTCATCGCCAGATCGCGCAAGCCGGGCAGTGGGGCTAGGCGTTCGACAATGGCCAGCAGATCCGGCCGCAGCGTCGGCTCACCACCCGTCAAGCGAATCTTGCGGAACCCAACCTCGAGCGCGGCGCGCGCCACTCGTTCGATCTCAGCGGCGGACAACAGCTCATCGGAGCGTGCGAATTGCAAGCCACTCAGCGGCATGCAGTACACGCAGCGCAGGTTGCAGTGATCGATGAGCGAGATGCGCAGGTAGTCGATACTGCGCCCGAAGCTGTCCTGAGGCATGCGTACCATGTCGCCGGAAGGGCAGGTTAAGTCAAGGTAGCCAGAGGCAGGGGGACGAAGGCTTCGGAGGTCACGGAATTCGCCGTCGACCGCTGTAGGCACAAGCGGCCCGCAGCCACCGCCCTGATTCTCAAGGTCCTACGGCAAGGTCTGGCGGAGGCAGCCGTCTCTGACTGCCGGTCGTATCATGCCCGAGCCGACCTTACCCTCGTCGCCACCAGTAGAACACCGGCACGCCGGACATCACCAGCAGCAAGCCCGGCCAGGTGTAGCGCGGCTTCATCACCAGCAAATCGAGCATGATGAGCGTGGCCAGCAGGATGTATCCCGCCGGGACGACTGGGTAGCCGAGGGCGCGATAGGGACGCTCGGCATTCGGTGCGGTGCGCCGCAGGATGAAAATGGCGCCGACGGTGAGCGCGTAGAATAGCAGCGCGGCGAAGATGACATAGTCGAGCAGGTCGCTGTACTCCCCGGAGAGCGTGAGCACCGCTGCCCAGAGGCCTTGCAACACCAACGCGGCGGCGGGCACGCGGCGCGTATTGAGCATGCCCGCGGCGCTGAAGAACAAGCCGTCGCGCGCCATGGCGTAGTACACGCGCGCGCCGGAAAGGATCAGCCCATTCTCACATCCAAAGGTCGAGATCATGATCCCGAGCGCCATCACCAGCGCACCGGCCGGGCCCAGCATGACTTCCATCGCCGCCGTGGCGACGCGATCGCTGGCAGCGAACTCGATGCCACGCGCACTGGGCGTTGCACCCGTCGGGGCACCGTGCAACGGCAGCGTGGTTAGATAGACGACGTTTGTGGCCAGATACAGCAGGATCACCAGGATGGTCCCGAGCGCCAAGCTCATCGGCACGGTGCGCGCCGAATCGCGCACCTCGCCGGCGGCGAACGTGATGTTGTTCCACGCATCCGACGAAAACAAGGCGCCGACCATGGCCGCGCCCAGCACCGGCAGCAGGGAGAGCGACAGGCCAGGTGCGCCCCAGAAATTCTCGAAGTTCAATTTCATGGCGGTCACGTTGCGTTCGAGCAGCAAGCCCAGGGCAATCAAGACCAGCAACGAGCCGAGCTTGGTTACGGTAAAGACGTTCTGCACCCAGCGCCCGGTGTGCAGGCCGTTGCAGTTGGCGCCGGTGAGGACGGCAATTACGACGATTCCCAGGATCTGCTGGGCCGAGATCGGCAGCCCGCCAACGTGAAAGTGCGCGTCGAGGGCCGGTACGATCACGGCTGTGAACTTGGCAAAGGCCACGGCAACCGCGGCAATCGTCCCCGTTTGAATCACCAGGAACAGCGTCCAACCGTACAAGAATCCCACCAGTGGCCCGTACGCCTCGCGCAGATACACATACTGACCGCCGGCGTGCGGCATCATGGCCGCCAACTCTCCATAGCTGAGCGCACCGACGATGGTCATGACGCCGGTGAGCAGCCATACGACCAAGAGCCAGCCGGGCGCCTGCACCTGCCGGGCAATGTCGGCTGAGACGATGAAGACTCCCGAGCCGATCATCGAGCCGGCGACGACCGCGGTGGCGTCCCACAACCCGAGGCCACGGACGAAGTCGCGCGGCGGCAATCGTTGTGCGTTGATCGCGCATCGCCGATCGCCGACCTGTGTCTGCTCTTCGGCGATCGGCGATGCGCGATCAGCCATCAGCGAACGTGCTTACCGACGGCGCGCGCGGCGTACGGGAGTTGCCTGTGCCGCTTCGAGCAACTTGCTGTGATGCCGGCTGTACGTGAAGTAGATGACCAAACCGACCAGCAGCCAGATGGTCAGCCGTGCCCAGTTGTGCCAGCCGAGCGATAGCATCAGGCCGAAGTTGAACAGAATGCCCAACGCCGGAACCACGGGCACAAACGGACAACGAAAGGGTCGCCGTTGATGCGGATTGGTGTAGCGCATGATCCATACGGCAATGCAGACGATGACGAACGCGAACAGCGTGCCGATGTTGACCATCTCGGCCAAGGCGTGAATCGGGAACAACGCCGCGACCAACGCCACCAGCGAGCCGGTGAGGATGGTCGCCTTGTGCGGTGTGCGAAAGCGCGGATGGACGGTCCCGAAAAACGAATACGGCAGCAACCCGTCCCGCGCCATCGCAAAGAAGACGCGCGGCTGGCTGAGCATGAGCACCAGGAGCACGCTGGTGATGCCGGCCACCGCGCCCAGCGAGATGATGAACACCGCGGCCGACAGCCCGTAGCGCGCGAACGCCGCCGCCAGCGGGGCGTTGATATCGATTTCCTTGTACGGCACCATCCCGGTGAGTACCGCCGACACCGCGATGTACAGGAGCGTGCACAGCAGCAGCGAGCAGATGATGCCGATCGGCACGTCGCGCTGCGGGTTGCGCGCTTCCTCGGCGTGCGTCGAGACCGAATCGAAGCCGATATAAGCGAAGAACACGTAGGCGGCCCCGCTCGCCACGCCGCTGAAGCCGAAGGGGAGGAAGGGGTGCCAGTTGGCCGTGTCGACGTGCGAAATGCCAGCGCCGATGACGAACAGCACCACCACCAGTTTCACCGCCACCATCGCCGCGTTGAATCGCGCGCTCTCCCGAATGCCGACGACCAGCACTACCGTCACCAGCAAGACGACAACTGCCGCCGGCAGGTTGAACCACGCGCCGGGTACGCTGAAGGGATCGCTGGCGATCACTTGCGGAATGTGGAGGCCGAAGAGCTCGATGAAATGCAGGAAGTACTTTGACCAGCCGTATGCCACCGTGCTTGATGCCATGCCGTATTCGAGCACCAGGTCCCAGCCGATGATCCACGCCAGCAGCTCGCCCATTGTTGCGTACGCATAGGTGTAGGCGCTGCCCGCCACCGGAATCATCGACGCAAATTCGGCGTAGCAGAGTGCGGCAAAGGCGCAGCCGAGGCCGGCGACGACAAACGATAGGACCAGGCCGGGGCCGGCATGATCGTGCGCCGCCAGACCGGTGAGCACGAAGATTCCGGCACCAATGATCGCACCGACGCCCAAAGCCGTGAGCGAGACGGGACCGAGCACGCGTCGCAAGCGGTTGTCGCTTGCCATCTCCTCTTCGAGAAGCTTGATGCTCTTCACTGCAAACAGTTGCTCGCGTAGATTCATCCCGGCCTCGGTGAATGCGGGCGCACCATAAGCAATGGGTTGGGAGCCGTCAACGGAGAAGATGGATTCGCGCGACGCGGACACTGCGACAATCGGAAAGACGGCGGGATGGAAGTCATGGCTCCCCATCTTGCTGATCGTGGCAGTCGGTTTCGCGTTTGCACCTGCGCTGCGTAGCGCGTTCGTCTTGTGGGACGACGACCTCAACCTCACCGGGAACCCGTGGTATCGCGG